>PCSG01000137.1:0-2205 GCA_002772195.1 Desulfobacterales bacterium CG23_combo_of_CG06-09_8_20_14_all_51_8
TGATTGCTCATATATCTGATCCGGAAGTATTTGTCCAGAAGTTTTTTTAATTTATTTATTTTTAAGTTAATTTAAAAGAAAACAAAATCACCCTGGAGATCCGGGAAGCGTCGGTTGATTGGGGGAAATACCAAACGGCAGGCAATTATAAACATCTGCAAATGATATAACACCCGCATCCGAAGGATAAAGATCTCTGATAACCCCATTCGCAACAAGCCCCACATCCACAGGAGTTGCAAAGTTATATGCCGCCGCTGAATTGGCAACATAGCGATCGGCATCGGCGCAAAGACTCCCAAGGCCGGTTATTTGAAAAGACGCCATTTCTAAAGGAAAGTCAGTCGATAAAACGGGAGTGTCCAATTGAACACCCAAAGGCGTAAGGCTTTTGTTTATCTTGTCATTATATTTATCGACAATACGCTGAGTTTTGCAGTCCCCCGGCACATTGTCATCTACCAATAGCAGAGAAAAATCATAAGCTGTGATGCAACCGATTTTTTTATCATAGATGATGTCAATTCTGCTTAACCATTCTCCGTATTCACCAGGTTCAAAGATGATTGTATTGGAAGGACCTTTTACAAAAACATCGTTTGTTTGCGTATGATAATGACCGGAAGCGATAATATCAATTCCGCTCACATTCGCAGCAAGATCCGCGTCGTCCCCAGAGCCGTCACTTTTGATACCGCCATGGGAAAGTACAATCACCAAATCAACTTTGTCATTGTTGCGAAGATTATCAACGCAAGATTGAATGAAATCATATTGATGATTAAACGTGACGGGTTTAGCCATGGGCGAGTTCTGATCTGCATTCGGATCCAGCAGCCCTATGAGACCAACCCGAATGCCATGCAGGTTCAATACCTTTTTACCCACAAGAATACCCAGGGCTTTGAGATCGTCGTCACCGGTAATAGTTGGGTCATCATTGAAAACGGTGTTGGTCGCCAGAACCGGAATGGTGAATCCATTTCTTATACCACCTGATAACAGCACAGAAAGTCCCTGCGGCCCCCAATCAAATTCATGATTGCCCAGCGTGATGGCGTCATACTTCATTTGCTGAAAAAATTTAAGTGCGGCTGGGTTCGCAATGGCAGGATCGCTTCCCGTAATATCATAGGTGGTTTCCATGAAAAAATCGCCTGAATCAACCAGGAGTACCGGCACCTTCATGAGAGATTGAGCCTTCCTGATTTGGTTGATAAGCGTTGAAAGCCTGGCATACCCCCCAAGCGTATTGTCATCACCTGTTGTATTAGGGGTGTAATCCATAAAAGGCCCATTGCCACTTGCGTGATGATGTATGTCGGATGTTTGGAGAATAGTGATCAGTTTTTCATTTCTCTCAAGCTTTATTTTTTCCGGTTGCACTTCTATGGCTTTTTTAAAGAAGGGAGGATCGTCCGCTGCGGCATTCATAACGCAGAAAAATGATGTTATTACCATAATACTGAAAACACTGAGCACTTTGAACATTCTCTTATTCTTCATCTTTGTCCTCCTAATGGGATAAAAATAATTATTTCTTTAATTGAAACTTTTCAATGGTCCAGGACATCACCAGCAGCACGACCAAAAGAATCACAAAAATCGGCATGACGAGTACATAGCTGATGAACAATCGCTGTATCCTCATTGACTTGCCCTCCTTGAAGTCGCGGCTGCCTGCATTCTTGATAATTGCAAAATCGCATCCACATCAAATATCTCGCCCTTATCCGGATCGACTTTCAAAGAAATGGCGCCGCTGGGACAGCAATCCACACATACGCCGCAACCCATGCACAGATCGATTGACTGTTCCAACTGCTTCTCACCGTCGCGTTCAATGATCTGCATGGCTTTATACGGGCAGATTTGAACGCATTTTCCGCATCGTGTGCATTTCGCCGAATCCACCACCGCCGAGTATCCGCTTGGCGCCGTCAGCTTTAATCCTTTGATTCCTTTTCGACGTGACAGCAGCTCGACTTCCATACCGGCGCAGCAGCAGGAACAACAGGCGCATAATACACCGCCACGATACCCGGTTGCGTCAACGCTATTTCAGCATTTCAATGAATGCTTCCACCCGGGTTTTGAGCTGACCGGCATCCGCCTGGCTGTAATCGGTTTCCACACAAAGCACAGGAATTTTTTTCGCTTGAAGCGCCTTTTCCACCCGGCCGGATTCGATGGCATACGGCTGGC
>PCSG01000137.1:2236-4317 GCA_002772195.1 Desulfobacterales bacterium CG23_combo_of_CG06-09_8_20_14_all_51_8
GGCGTTATAAGCTTCTTTCATTTCCATGATATGCTGCAATCTGTCCGGATTGGGCGTAAAAACGGCGCAATCAATATCAAAATACCGGTCCACAATGGCGTCCATGAATGCGTCCACCGTTTTTCCGCCGGTATCCGTCAAATTCCGCGTGCCGCGCTCGCCCACGCAGGATTCTTCACCGACGATGACCGCGCCGGAAGTCTCAATGAGCCACGGCAGTTTCCAGTTGGGCACGGCTATGGGACATCCGGAAATCAGAATGCGGGGGGTGCTTTTGGAAAATACACCGGTTTTCTCTTTCACCCGGATTTCCAGTTCATCGCACAATTTATTGACCGATTCGGTAAACCGGGCCGGGTTGTCATAGAAAAACACCTGGTTGGCCAGAAGCGCGTCCAGGCCGGAGACGGGGGCCGGATTGAATTTTCTTAATTCAGCCAGCCGGTGAATGGCTTTCCGTTTGGCATTCACCAGGTCAATGCTCTGCTTTAGCCGGTCTTTATCAATGGTCACGCCGGTCAGGTCCTGCATTTCATCCTTGAACCGGTAATATTCGGATTTCAGCAATTCTTTTCCGCCGGATGTTTTCATCTGCGGCAGATCCATGATATACAGCCGCGACACTAAGTCCTTGAATATTTCATAGGATTTTTTCTTTCCGTCGCAGGTGTTTTCGCCGACAATCATGTCCGCGCATTCCAGATACGGGCACACTTTGCCAAGTTTAAACCCGAAGGACGACTTGATCAGCGCACAGGTATTGCGGGGCAGCAGCTTTTCCACCGCTTCCGTCGCAAATTCCGCGCCGGAGCAAAGCCCCACGAGCGTCGCATTGGCCGCCAGGACAATTTCTTCCGGCACAAATACGCAATAGGACCCGACAATTTTTCGGCCTGCCGCTTTCTCATCCAGCAATTCTTTGATCCTGAGCCCATGCACCTCGCTCATGACAAAGTCGAAATATCCCATTCCTGCCGGGCGATTGCCCTGAGCCAGATAAATATCGGTATAGCCTTTTCCCAAAACATCCAGCAGCATATCGTGGGCATTCAGATCCAGCCCGAGACCTTTCCACATGGTTCTGTAATTTTCGCTCATTTTGACTCCTTTCATTATTTTAGGGTAATGCAGATATATATTGACGACAGCAATTAATCAAATTGATAATCTGAATAGGTTTTGGAATTTGAATAGCTAAAATCAATAGCCGGTGCGGGGAATAAATATGGAAACGCATTGAAAATTGATTGAGATATAATGATGCGGTAAATGGCAGGCACAAAAGCGGGTTGAATTATGGACCGCTTTATATTAAAAAGGCCGTTCACATGAATGGCCTTGAGACAAAACAATCAATCATGAAAAAAAACAGGATCCATCCCTTAAAGACCATCGGACAGGGCCTGCCCCTTTGGATGCAAATAGCAGCCAGGCTCCCGTTCCTGTTTCTGTTCGCAGCGGAGTCCATTACTCAGGGGCGCAATTGCCGGATGGCGGACCCGTCATCAAAATGCCGCTCCGTGTCCGTGATTATTCCCACCCTGAATGAGGAACAACATATTGTCCGATGCATCCGGTCGGTTTCCGGCAACCGGCATCTTTGCGAAATCATTGTAGTGGACGCGGGCTCAGGTGATCAAACCCGTGAGATTGCGCGGCAGGCCGGAGCGAGAATCATTGTTCATGACAAGCCGGTTGAGAGCGGCGGCGGGCGCGGCGGGCAAATCAAAGCAGGCATCCATGCGGCATCCGGGGATGTGGTGGCGGTGGTTCACGCGGATACCCTCCTGCCGGGAAGCGGAATTGATCGCTTAATGGATGTATTGAACCGCTGTCCGGATATCGCGGGTGGAGCTGTCGGCGGCCGGTTTGATTCCCCCCGGCGCCGGTACCGGTTCCTTGAGCTGGCCAACCATTTCCGGGCCGGGTTCTTCAAAATCAGCTTCGGGGACCAGGTGCAGTTTTTCCGCCGGGAACCGGTGGTCGCCCATGATCTCTTTCCGGATATTCCCATCATGGAAGATGTTGAATTTTCCATCCGGCTGCGCCGGGTGGGGCGGGTGACTTATCTCTTCGGAAAT
>PCSG01000452.1:0-4276 GCA_002772195.1 Desulfobacterales bacterium CG23_combo_of_CG06-09_8_20_14_all_51_8
AGAGGAATGGGAAAAATTGTAAAGAAATCTTGTCCATTTTTATTCTGTGGGATGCGTAAGATGTCCCCCGAATTCCGAATTCGCAATTGAATACAAGAGTCAAGAGCAGACTTGACCCCTTTAAGAGCAGACTTGACCCCTTTATGACCCCTTTACCCTTTAGACCCCTTTACATGTGTCTAAAAGAGTCAAGAGGAGATTTGACCCTATTTTGTCTTTGTGTTGTTGGATGCAAAACAAAGTATCAAAGAAGGGCAAGCCCGTCAATACTAATAATTATATCAATATATTATGCTTAAAAACTTGCTGTCTACCATCCCCGAAAGTTGAGTAAAATATGTATATTGGAAGATTGCTTTTTTGATTGAGACATAAAAAAATTTAGTGTAGTCAGTACTTAGTCTTAAAAAGCATATACATAACCACCAAAATCTATAAGGATGTTATAAATGGACACTCAAAAAGGATTGATAGGTTTTTTTGATATACTCGGATATAAGAGCTTACTTGAGAATAATGAGCCTGAAATTATTGCCGATTCTGTTTTGCCGCTTCTAACAAATATAAATAAAATCGTTCCAGATTTTTTAAAAAATAAAGTTCAAAAAAGCATTTTATCAACTCTGGAAAAATTGCCTTCAGAGAAATATAATCCGCAAGATTTGGAAATCCTAATGTATAGTATTGTCGATGAGATTAAATGGTTAATCTTTTCTGATTCTATTTTATTAAGTATGCCGATTGACTCAATCGATAGAGAACATTTTATTAAGATTGGAGTGTTCTTTACAGTCTGTACTTATTTATTAAGAGGAATGTTTGATGCTGGATTACCATTAAGAGGAGCGATTGATTTTGGCAAATATTGCATTGAATCATCTTTTAGATTATGTGGCCGGCGGCGTGAAAATGTATAAAAACCGTCGGTTTCAAAATGCATAGGGGTTTTGGTTTTTATTTGCCAAGGGCCGGAACCGTTTTTCGGTTCCGGCCTTAGTGATGCTGGAATAACGCATTACGTCTCAACGCGGTCTTTCATGCGATAGCTGGGGCCTTCGATGAGCACGGTTTCGGCGTGATGGAGAAGCCGATCGAGAATGGCGGAAGTCAGTGTGGCGTCGTTGTTGAAGATTTCGGGCCAGTTTTTAAACGCCCGGTTTGAGGTGATGATCAGACTGCCACGCTCGTAGCGGAGGCTGATGACCTGGAAGAGAAGGTCCGCGCCGGTTTTATCGATGGGGAGATATCCCAGCTCGTCCAAAATCAGAATGGCGGGTTTGGTGTATTTTTTGAGTTCCTGCTTGAGCATGCCCCGGGCCTGGGCGGCGCCGAGGGTATTGATCACATCAATGGCCGTGGCGAACAGGACGGAATAACCCTTCAGGCAGGCCTGATAACCGATGGCCGAACTCAGATGGGTTTTTCCCAGCCCGACGCCGGCAAGGAAGATCACATTGGAACGGGTGGCGACAAACGGCAGGCGAAAGAGGTTTTGCACCTGGAGGCGGTTGATCTTTTTCGGCCAGGTAAAATTAAACTGATCCAGGGTTTTGATCACGGGGAACCGTGCCATCTGGATGCGGCGTTTGATAGAGCGATCCTGCCGCCGGGCGGATTCGCCATCGGCCAGGGCCGCCAGATAATCCACATGGTTCCATTGGTGTTTGGCCGCTGAAGCGGCCAAGGATTCATAATGCTCGGCCATGAAGGCCAATTTCAAGTCAATGAGTTGGCGGTCCAGGGAGATCGGTTCAGGGGTATGTCGGGTCATGACGTCTCCTTTTTGGTTTGATAGATGGACAGATCGGGTTGGGCCACGGTGATGTCGAGCAGGTCTTCCCGCCGGGTCAGGTGAAGGGCTCCGGGCTCCGGCCGGAAGCGGGCGCGCTGTTCCAAAATATTGGCGATGTATTCACTGGAAAACGCCTGATAAACAAAGGCGTCGGCCATGGCCCGGGCCACGGCGTCAGGGCCGTATATTTCACTTAACGCGACGATTTTACGGACATGATGGGCGGGATTCATCCGGCGCTGTTCCAGTTGTTGCCAATAGGCGTCGGCGTTTTGGGAAAGGGATAAAAAACGCATGAACATTTTTTGGTCCCGGGCTTTTTTACGCTGGACGAGAAGCGCTTTGGGGTGATCCGGATCTTCGATATCCTGATGCCGGTCATAGGAGCGATGGTGCCGGGCGATCAGGTTGTCCTGCTGATAGACGCACAGTCGATCCGGATAGATTTTGAGGGTCAGCAACGCTCCGGCATATTCCGCGGGAACCGAATACCGGTTGGTATCGATGGTAATCCGGAACTGAGAGGATGCCCGGACCTGGGTGACGGTGGCGACGTCAAAGGGATGTTCCGGCAGAGGGTGGAGATACGGCCGCTCCTTTTCCAGAAGATCGACGGGTTTTTGCCGGGTAACACCATGGATGCGGACATTGGCGATGGTGTCCAGCCAGAGGCGACCGGCGGGATGTAAAGCGCCGAAGTCGGGGATGTCGAGACCGGAGAGGAAGTTTTTTTTCACATACCCGACGCCGTTTTCGACCCGGCCTTTTTCGTTTCCCTTGCTGACATTGCAGGGAGTGATGGTAAAGCCGTAATGATTGGCAAAATCCAGGTATTTGGGGTTAAAGACCGGATCGGCGCCGATGATGCGCTTGAGCACCGCGGATTTCAAATTGTCGGTCATCACCCGTGCCGGGACGCCGCCGAAGGCGTCGAAGGCATGCTGGTGGCAAGCCAGAAAGTGTTCCATGGTCTGGGAGACGGTAAATTCCAAATACATCATCCGGCTGTAGCACAACACCATGACAAAAAAGCTCAGCCGCCGGGTGGTGGAACCGACAGGGACGGTTCCAAACGAACCCCAGTCCACTTGGGCGCATTCTCCCGGGGCAAAGGACAGGGTAAAATAAGCCGGGGTGCGCCGGGGCCGGATGGCCCGGACGTAGTCCTTGACAATGGTATAGCCGCCGTCAAAGCCGTTTTCCCGGATGCGCGCAAGGATCTGGGCTGCACTGTAGGGATGCGCGGTCACCATGCGGAGAATTTCGTTTTTAAAGGGATCGAGCTTGCTTTCTCTGGGGGGAGACGATCGTTGCCGGAACCGTTCCTGTTCCAGCCATTTGCCCACGGTTCTGGGGTCTATGGCCAGTTCCCCGGCGATCTGCGAGGGCGTTAAGCCGTGCTGCTCCTTGAGATTTTTAATTTTACAGAACAGGTCATAATCGATCATGGGGCCTCCTTGATGATTTGTCTGAAAATATTGGCCAGCAGCTGAGGTTCGCCGGCGGGTCTTGCGGGGCGTGGCGCCGGCATCGGTTCTATGGACAGAACCTGGTAAAGGGGTTTTTCCCATGCGATCAGGCCGCTGCGGATCAGTTCGGAGCGCGCCCGCTGCAAATCATCATCATTGAAGCTGAGCCGCCGTGCAATCGAGCGGTCGGCGTAGTAGCTGAGTCCTTTGGCATCGGCGACGGTGACCAGAAACAGGTAAAGCTTGGCAGCCGCATGACCGCATTGGTCGATGTAATGATCACGGACCAGCCGGTGATCCACCCAGCTGAACTGTTTGGGAACCTTGCGGATGCGTTGCGGACAGATGAGACGTTTGTGCATGTTGACCTCCTTTGGATGGTTGGGATGGGTAAAGAATATCTCTGCCCAATTGTTGCATATGGCGGATGGCCAACGCGATGTCATCTTGTAACGCGCAACCGGTTAATTGGGCGATAAGGCCAATTAAAACAGGTTGTTGTTCAGTGAAGAGATCTTGTAACACCGGTTGAATGAACTTGGTGTTAACCGACTGATTTTGTTGTTTATTTTCACACAAGACATCTTGTAACGCATTCGGGCTGCAAGATGTCCTGGCGCGCCGGTAACCGGGATGGTTTTCGCGCCACTGCCGGACCCGCTCTACGTTTTGGGGACCGGAGAAATAATTTTTATTTTCCGGTTTGCTCAGCCACCGGCGCTGGCTGGCTTTTTTACTGGCTTTTCGGCACTCCGGCCGGCCGCAGTAGCATTGATGATGGGCATTACGCGGGTCAGGTGTAAAAAATATTTTACAGTGCCGGCATTTTTGTTTTCGGGTTCGTCTGATCATCGGCCGTTACCTCCCGGCCGGATCATGACGTCATGGAAAGCATCTGGAAAGAAGAAGATAGACGGGAAGAAAAGCAGAAGAAAACAGGAAGAAATTTATTTAAAAATGGAATGATGGGGAAGAAAATTCAGGAAGAAAAAAACACTTTCACATCGGCGGGTTT
>PCSG01000452.1:4345-5912 GCA_002772195.1 Desulfobacterales bacterium CG23_combo_of_CG06-09_8_20_14_all_51_8
TCGAAAATATCGAAAGGATGCTTTTTATGAGACGTCAGCAAACGGAGCAGCTTATCAGCGATTTAAAGAAAAAAATGGTCTTTCTGACCGGGCCGAGACAGGTGGGAAAAACCTGGCTGGCAAAGGAGGTCGCCCGGTCATTTTCAGATAGCCTTTATTTGAATTATGACAGCGCTGAGGATCGGAAAATCATCAAAAATGAGGCATGGCTGGACAAAACCGAACTCCTGATCCTTGATGAACTCCATAAAATGAAGGGATGGAAGAATTATCTCAAGGGCGTGTATGATACCAAGCCGGATCACATGATGATTCTGGTGACCGGCAGCGCAAGGCTCGAGGTGATGCGCCAGGGCGGGGATTCCCTTGCCGGAAGGTTTTTCAGACACCGGCTTCTGCCTTTTACGCCGGCGGAATTGTTCCATCTGAATGAGTCGTTTCCTTTGGATCGGTTATTGGAACGGGGCGGGTTTCCGGAACCGTTTCTGGCGGAAAACCCTGTGGATGCCGACCGTTGGCGGATGCAGTATATTGACGGCCTGATCCGCACCGACATTCTTGATTTTGAAAAAATACAGGATTTCCGTTCCATGCAGATGGTCTTGGATGTGCTGCGCGCCCGGACCGGTTCGCCGGTATCGTACACATCCATTGCGGAAGATATTCAAATCGCCCCCAATACCGTTAAAAAATATATTCAGATTCTGGAATCCCTGTACATCATATTTAAAGTGACACCTTTTTCGAAAAATATCGCCCGATCCATTCTCAAAGAACCGAAAATCTATTTTTTTGACACCGGCCTGGTTCAGGGAGATGAAGGGGCGAAATTTGAAAACATGGCGGCGCTCTGTTTGTTGAAACATGTTTGCGCCCAGGTTGATTTTGGGGGCCAGTCCTGTTCCTTGAATTATTTAAGGACAAAGGATGGGGCGGAAATCGATTTTTGCCTGGTTACGAATAACCGACCGGAATTGATGATTGAGGTGAAGCGAACGGACTCACATCCGGAAAGCGCGCTGATCAATTTTCACAAGCGATATGGAATTCCTGGCATTCAGCTTGTTTTGCATTTAAAGCGGGAGAAGAAGGAAAAAGGCGTTGAGATTCGAAAAGCGGACGTCTATTTGAGGGAGTTAATGAGCTGAGTGGGGTGTAGGGGTGTGTCATTGACAGGCGGATAATCAATACGTATAATACACGTATTAATTTCATTGATAAGTGTAGGGGGTGGGCTTTGCAGAAGAAATTAACCATAACGGTTGATGAAGAGATTTATAAAGGACTTCACACCGTCATTGGGCCTCGTAAAATCAGCAGATTTATCCAGGATCTGGTTCGTCCGCATGTGGTGAGTCCCGATATGGCGGCTGCCTATGCGGAAATGGCAAATGATGCAAATCGGGAAAAGGAAGCAGAAGAATGGGCTGAAATAACTTTCAAGGATGTGTCCCATGAAGCGGCGTGAAGTGTGGTGGGTCAATTTTGACAGACCCGTAAAAAGTCGAAAACCGTCACTTTTCGTCATTCTCGCGAAGGCGGGAATCTAATGATAACGAGTGGTTCT
>PCSG01000303.1:0-2618 GCA_002772195.1 Desulfobacterales bacterium CG23_combo_of_CG06-09_8_20_14_all_51_8
CAGAAGCATTTATAAATGAAAAAATTCTAACCTTGGAGGAGGTGTTAACCACCTATGGACCCGGAACCCGGCTGATGATTGAAATCAAACCATCGCCCAGAAAATCGGCGGAGGCCCTGTATCAGAAACTGGCCGTGCGCGTGGCGGCATCTGTCAGGGAGTTGATTCCCCGGGACCGGATTTCAGAGATGTTCATCCTCTCCTTTGACCCGGCCATCATCCAGACCGCTTACAGCCGCCAACCGGACCTGAACTACATGCTCAACATTGATTCTGCGTCAATGCGTCCGGATGTTTTGAAGATTGATCTGAAAATTCTTTGCGGCGTCTGCATCGCCCGCCGGAAACTCAGCAGGCGGTTTGTCGACGATGCGCATCATGCGGATAAAATGGTCATGACCTATTCCTGTAATTCGGCAAAAACCCTGGATCATGCCCTTGATCTGGGCGTTGACGGAATCATGACCGACCATCCGGGTGCTTCCATATGGCGAAAACGGGGATTGCTGCCCCGCGCAATCCATGAATAAAAAGGCTCTTAACCTGACAACCGGAGTAACTTTTATGAAAATCATTTTGATTGGCAGTTTTTTTCTGGTGTTCATGATTTCCGCCGTGGCCGTGGCCGCCGATGTCCCATCCAATGTGACCCTTTCCGCCACTGAAACCACCATCAAGGTGGACTGGAACGGGGACACGACAGCTGACGGATATTATGTTTACTGGGGAACATCCTCAGGCACCCTCGATCAGCGGATTACTGTGGATGATGCCACGTCCGAGCGCACCATTACCGGCCTTGATACCGGCACTACTTATTACATCGCGGTGTCCTCCTATGAAAATTCCAGTGAAAGCGATCAATCGACGGTCGAGTCCATTGCTACCCTTCAAGATACGGGCATTCCGGCAATGCCCACGGGGCTGTTCGTGACCGGTCAAAACGGCATCGGTCAAAATTTTGTTTCCCTTCGATGGGATCAAAACACGGAATCCGATCTGGACCATTATACCATTTATTACGGCACCACATCCGGTGTTTATAACCTGAATGTTGAGGCAACGGACGCGGATGCCGCATCGTTTACCATCACCGGCCTTACCAATTCCGTGCGGTATTATTTTTCCATCACGGCAGCGGACACTTCCGGCAATGAATCGGAAAAAGCCGACGCCCTGGTTGTCGACACGCTGGTGGATACATTTTCCCCGTATAAACCCGCAGGAATTTCCGGCGCGTTAAGCAGCTCCGATTCCATCTCCGTGACAATTCAGGACGGAAATTCCCAAATGGCGGATTTTAGCGGCACCCTGCTGTATTATGGAAATACTGCCGGAAATTTGAGCGAGAGCGTGGATCTGGGCAAGAATTCTTCTTTTGAATTAGACAACCTGCCCGTGGATTCCGTCTGGTATTTTTCCGCCGCAGCCTATGATTTTTCAGGCAATAAGAGCGCGGCCACAGAAGAGATTTCCGTCACCATCGAAGCCACCAACCGTTTTTTAAATCAGCCGGAAGATTTTGACGGCGGATGTTTTATCAATACAGCAGCGGTTTCTCATGCTGAGACGACCGAAGCGCCGGAAATGCCCGGCAACAATATCATCGGAGTATCTGTGGGCGATTACATTCCTCAGGCGTCGGAATTCGAAGACTATTACGGCGATGACACGTTTCCGGTTTATGGATTTTATGAGCGGTTCCTGTCTAAATATTTTTCCGTGGATGTGGAGTCCGGATTTTTAAAAGAAAAAGGCTGGCTCCTGACGGCATCCGGAGCGGAAACCCGTGTCCAAACCAAATTAACGCTGGTGCCGGTTTCCGCGTCCCTGAACGTCAACTTGAAACTCATGCCCTATGTGGTGGGCTATGTCGGTGTAGGGCCGGATTACTGGTACTGCCAGGAAGAAACCGATGATGAGATCCAGCACCCGGAAATTGAAGAATGGGTCGGGGGAGTTCATGGTAAAATCGGATTCCGGTTATACAATACGGATGAAAAATTTAAAGGAACCGGCGCATTGATTGAATCCAGTTATTCCCGAATCGATCGCTTCGGAGACAATGAAACGGATATCGGCGGCTGGGCGTTTAAGTTCGGGCTGTTTTATCATTTTTAACACCCGGCTTCCTTTCATGCGGGGTATCCTGAAGCCAGGAGGTGACCATGAAGGTGGTGTTTGATGATTTGTTTTATTCGGTGTATTCCTCAGACCCCGCAGCCGACCCGGGCCGCATGGAGTCGGTCGTGGCGGCCCTGCCGACCCATGCGGAGATCGTCAGCCCACAACCCGCCACGGAGGCACAACTTTCCCTGGCCCATGCCGCGGATCATATTCAGGAAATCAAGCGCGAAGGGGTATTCGAGGTTGCGGCTCTGGCAGCCGGCGGCGCTGTCACGGCGGCCCGCATTGGACTCGCCGAACCCTGTTTCGGCCTCATCCGGCCCCCGGGACATCACACATCCGCTGCTTCGGCCTGGGGGTTCTGTTATTTTAACAATATGGCGGTGGCGCTCTTGACCCTGCATTCCGAGCAGCGAATTCAAACCGCGTTTGTCCTGGATTTTGATCTGCATTACGGTGACGGCACGGATCAGATTCTCGGCGGAGCCGAC
>PCSG01000303.1:2634-4311 GCA_002772195.1 Desulfobacterales bacterium CG23_combo_of_CG06-09_8_20_14_all_51_8
ATCCCTCAAAAAACAAGCGCGAGGAATATCTTCGGGAAGTCGGGGACGCCCTGGCCCGCGTGGAAGTCGATATCATCGGCGTTTCCGCCGGGTTTGACAATCACCGGGAAGACTGGGGCGGGCTTCTGCTCACGGAAGATTATTTCATGATGGGTAAAATGGTCAGAGAGGCGGCCCTGGCCTGCAACGCCGGTTGTTTCGGGCTGCTGGAGGGCGGATACAACCATCGGGTGCTGGGCGCCAATGTCGCGGCATTTATGAATGGAATGGAGAGGGAAATGGGCGACGGGGATGCGTGATGCTGTCCGCCATACGTTACAAGTACCTGAATCGCCACGAATATTTTCCATAAAAACAGGCGGCGCCATGGGTTCACCCCCTCAAATAATCCAGACGGACGGGTTTCGGGAACTGACATGGGCGGATCTGAACTTGTGGGCCGGCAAAAATATCGTTTCCCAGGGCCGGGACTGTTATTTGCGAAAGGAAGTCCGGGAATTGGCAATGACGCCATCCGGGTCCATCCTGGCATGGGTGGAAGCGGAGGAACTCTTTGCGACGCAGGTGGAATACGCGGACGGCGAGCTGTATTCGGAATGCACGTGCCAGCCGGTGGAAAATACCTGTATTCACGCGATAGCCGTGATTATTGAATTTATCGTGCATTTGAAGAAAAAAATCGACGTTCCCATGGCCCCGTCCAATGATCGGCGGTTTTTTCTGTTATGAATAACCATCTCACTGTCAGGACGGATCATGCGCATCGGGCAAGGAATTGATGTTCACCCGTTTGTCACGGGGCGGTCGCTCTTTCTCGGAGGGGTAGAAATCCCCTATGATAAAGGTCTGGCCGGTCATTCGGACGCGGACGTGGTGATCCACGCCGTCTGTGACGCGATCCTGGGCGCCGCCGGCATGGGGGACATCGGCGGACATTTCCCGGACACGGACCCGGCGTATCGCAATATTTACAGTTTAAAACTGCTGGAAGAAACCTGGAAAATAGTGCGCAAGCATTACCGGGCCGTCATCAACGTAGACATCACCATCATGGCCGAAGCCCCGAAAATCGCTCCCTATGCCGAAAAAATGAAAGCCGCCATTGCCGGCGCTCTATGCATATTTCCGGATCAGGTGAACATCAAGGCCACCACTACGGAAGGCCTGGGATTTGTCGGACGGAAAGAAGGAATTGCCGCCATGTGCGTTGTCCTGATTGAGTGATCGTATGACTAACAGGTGTCGGGTGTCAGGTTTCAGAAAATTGCGAGGCGCGGCTTAAATCATCACGTCATGGTTTAATTATTAACTATCCAAAATATATATAAAAGATTATGACGATCCAAATTTACAATTCCCTCTCCCGATCCAAGGAAATTTTCGAACCCATTGAACCCGGCCGGGTCAAAATGTATGTATGCGGCCCAACGGTCTATGATTCCGCTCATATCGGCCATGCCCGGTCCGTCATTGTGTTTGACGTGATTTACCGGTATCTCACCGCCGCGGGCTATGACGTCATCTATGTTCGGAATTTCACGGACATTGACGACAAAATCATCAACCGGGCAAAGGAGCTGGGTGTTTCAACGGAAGCTCTCTCCAAAACCTATATCGACGAATTCCATGCGGACATGGACGCCCTGAATGTGCTGCGGCCCACCCAAGAACCCTGCG
>PCSG01000201.1 GCA_002772195.1 Desulfobacterales bacterium CG23_combo_of_CG06-09_8_20_14_all_51_8
GATATCCAGCCCCGCCGATGACCAGTGGGTCACCCGGTCGGCCACAATGGCCCGGGTTTCATCATCAGAATCATCCAGAACCTGAATTCGTAGTTTATCCAAAGACCAGTCAAAAGCGGCAACGGCATCAATAACCCGGGCCGCCACCCGCGGCTCATTGTAGAGAGGGATCTGAACCGTGACCCAAGGCATATCCTCCACCCGCAAGGCCTCCGGAATCGTCCAATTTATTAACGACCGCTTGCGCCAGCACCGGATCATCCAGAGCCGGTGCAGACCATAAATCGCCAGTCCCGCCATGCACAGGAAGTGTATAATTGTAAGTAAATCAAAGAGTGTCTCAAGCATGGGCGAGGGCTTAGCACACCCATTTTGAAACTTCAACATTTCAATGCGTTATAGATTTTTTAAATGAATTTTGAAAAATCTATAGAAATTATCAATTTGACAGATTGAATAATTTGATTTTAATATTCTTAATTTCCAAGGACAATTTCTATAAAACTATCATCTCAGGAGATTCTTTGTGAATTCCCCGCTCGCCGCGGCAACGAACCGGAACGACGCTTCTTTTCGGCAATCCCTGGCGGATCAGATCGCCCAGATAACGGAAAAATGCATCAACTGCCCCAAATGCAAGGCAGAATGCGCTTTTTTAAAACAAAATGGGACCCCCGGATTTATCGCTGAACATTATGACCCGGAAGACCCGGCATGGCTCACTCCGGCTTTTGACTGCAATTTGTGCGGCCTGTGCGCCGCCGTATGTCCGGTCCATTTGACGCCGGTGAATCTGTTTCTTGCCATGCGGCGGGAAGCCGTGGACCGAGGAGCGGCTCCCCTGCACGCCCATCACGGGATCATGGCCTATGAAGCCCGGGGCGTGTCCAAAAAGTACTCATGGTACAGCCTGCCCGAAGGCTGCGACACCGTGCTTTTCCCCGGATGCACCTTTGCCGGCACCCGCATGGACACGACCATCATTCTCTATGAGCGTTTGAAGCTAAGCATTCCCTCTCTGGGCATTGTGATGGACTGCTGCTGCAAACCTTCTCATGATCTGGGCCGGAACGCCTATTTCCAAGACATGTTCGGAGAGATGCGCGCCTGGCTTTCGGATCACGGGGTCCGGACCGTCATCGTAGTCTGCCCCAACTGTTACAAAGTATTTAACGCCTATGGAAATCCGCTTTCCGTCAAAACCGCTTACGAACTCCTGACGGACAATGAACGGTTATTCTTTGGAAAAAGCAGCTTGGTCAATACAAAAGGTCCCGCGATTGCCCTTCATGATCCCTGCGTCCTCCGAAATGAGCCGGGAATCCAGGACGCGATCCGCAAATTGGCCCGGCTCGCCGGATTTGAAATTGAAGAGATGCCCCATAGCCGCAAAAAAACGATATGTTGCGGGGAGGGCGGGTCCGTGGGATGCGTGAAACCGGAATTTTCAGGCCGATGGGGGGATTTGCGGAAAAAAGAAGCGGCAAATCGCCGTCTGCTGACTTATTGCGCGGGGTGCGCCAATTTTCTTAATAAAAAAACATCCACGGATCATATTCTGGATGCGGTTTTTCATCCGGAAGCCGTGGCCGCCGGAACCCGAAAAGTCGCCAAAGCCCCGTTCACCTACTTCAACCGGGTCCGGCTAAAACGCTATCTTCAAAAAAACCATCCGGCCCCGGTCTTCCGGGAAAGAGACTTTACGCCGGCATCCGCCCAGGGGACTGAAAAAGGCGGAAAAATCAAGAAAATTATCCTGCTGGCCGCGATCGTGGCCGCCATTGCCGGTATCCGGTTGTCTGGAATCCTGGAGCATTTTGATTCCGAAACCCTTCGGCAGAGCGTGGCTTCTTTAGGTCCGCTGGCCCCGGTCGCTTACATGCTCCTCTATACCCTGGCCCCGGCCCTGTTCCTCCCCGGACTTCCCGTTACCCTTGTCGGCGGCATCGTGTTCGGACCTTTCTGGGGCGTGATTTACAGCATAATCGGCGCCACCGCAGGCGCCTGTGTCGCATTTCTCATTTCCCGCTATGTGGCCCGGGACTGGATATCAACAAAACTCACCGGCCCCCGGTGGCGGCAACTGGACCGGAGCGTTGAAAAAAATGGATGGAAAATCGTCGCCTTCACCCGTCTGGTCCCCCTGTTTCCGTTTAATCTGCTCAACTATGCCTTCGGACTGACGCCGATTAAATTTATTCCCTATGCAATAACATCCTTTATCTGCATGCTGCCGGCCTGCATCGCTTTTATCGTTTTTTCAAGTTCCCTTCTGGATCTGCTCAAGGGAAAAATTTCTCCGGCGTTTCTTGTCGGGATTCTGTTGATTGTATTGGTATCCCTGATTCCTTTCCTGGTGCGTAAGCTCAAACCCGTCCAGAGAAAAAATCTTAAACTGTCATAGCCAAGCTATTTATTAACCTGTATAAATTAAGGGGGTTTTTATGAAAATCTGATCCAGGTGGCCACTGCAACCGGCATCAAGACCGTGATGACCCGGCTGGACGCTGCATACGAAGCCGAGCTGTTCGCCCTGGACGAATCCACGATTTACGCCCTGCCCTTCCGGTTCATGGTCGTCCCCAACGGTGAGTCCATGGTGCATGTATGCATGGTGGACCCGGTCGCATACCTCCGACAATTCACGCCGGTTTCAGGAGAAGTCAGAGATAAATTAAACCAAGCCGTTTCTTATTTTGAACCCATTATCCAGGCGTCATTTCCGGACGCCTATTTCGATCCTGAAAAACAGCCGGAGGAACCGGCGGCGCCTAATGGTTATGCCCCCCTGATCGAACTTGGACAGGTAAGCGGCGACATAGAAACTGTTTCAACAGCCCTGGAGACCGGAACGCTGTATTATAACGACACCGCTTTTCAGTCTGGCCTCGACGCATTCGGCGATCAAAACGGCGCAGACGGCCCGAAAGACATCTTTGCGCTATATGAAGATCCGGCCACCCGCCCTTTCGTTGAAATCCGCGGATTTGTCCCCTTTGGCACATTTAAAGACTTTAGAAAAGGCTCCACCTTTAATATCCCGGATATGACGGACACCATGGCGTTTCTGGTGGAAAACAGCATTATTCATATTTTTGACGGGAGTGATCGCCGTCAGATTTATGATGTCAACGGCAAGACCATCCATCAGCTCCAGATTTTTGACGCGCATGTGGACCCTATGCTCATCAGCCGGGGGGTCTCCCATTTCGCCTCTGTGCCCATGAGCGTCTATCTCACGGAAGCAAATGGTCTCGTCACCGTCACCATGCAGAATCCGGAGTTTAAAGTGCTTCGATATTACGCGGACATGACGCCGGAACTGCTGGCCTCCCTCAGAGACACCTGGAATGCAGCCGATCCTCCCAACAAACTCCTGTTCCCGGATCTGACCGTGGAAGAATTCGGCGAATTTTCCCTGGATATCGCCCAGAAAGTATATGACGCCGCCATGTCGGCCCTCTAATCCCGGTAACCAATTTTAATATAAAACAATGGAGTATCGTAATGAAAAAAAATAATATATTGCTGCCGATTCTGGCCGCCAGTCTGATTTTAATATCCGCCGGGTCCGTATTCGCCGGGGCCTGGACCCAGGAAAAGGGAAAAAGTTACCACCGGGTGGCCGCCAACTATTACTATGCCGACGAGGAATATAACGCGGACGGCGATTCCCGGCCCATGGCCTTTAACGGAGAATTTACGGATTCCAATCTGAATTATTACACGGAATACGGCATTCTGGATGAACTGACGGTTATGGCCTCGGTGTATTATAAGATGATCGAGCGGGAAGACGATTATTACAAATACGAGACCAACGGCATGGGCGATGTGGATCTGGGGGCCCGGTATCGCCTGCACAGCAGTGATATCGGCATCTTTTCCCTTCAGGGACTTGTGAAAATCCCTGAATTCTATGATGAAGACGACGCCCTTCCCCTGGGCAACGGCCAGTATGACTATGAACTGCGGCTCCTCTATGGCCGGTCCCTGTGGCCCATGATTCCAGGCTATATGAATCTGGAAGCGGGGTATCGCTGGCGGGCCAAAGCACCGTCGGACGAGTTCCGGTATCTGGTGGAAATCGGCTCGGAACTGGGCCAGAATTTTTACGCCCGGGCCAAGCTCGACGCCCTGGTGAGCATGGACAATGCCGATACTGTAACCGATGATTTCGGGAATCCCACGAGCACACTGGAATACGACCTGGCCAAACTGGACCTGACCCTGGGATATCACATCGCCAAAGACTGGGGACTGGAACTGGGATACACTCCTGCCGTCTGGGGAGAAAACACGGCCAAGGGC
>PCSG01000054.1:0-4138 GCA_002772195.1 Desulfobacterales bacterium CG23_combo_of_CG06-09_8_20_14_all_51_8
TGGGTAAAGATTGTTGATACGCCATCGCTGAATGCCTGCATTGCTCAGGCATCGGAAAACAATCTGGTGGCCCTTTGGATGGGGAAAGCGTCTTTTCTGGATAAAATTTTTTCCAGGCAGCGTTTGGGACATCTGGTTGAAACTGCGGAATCCTCTGTTCTCATTTTAAGATGAGGCCGGTATCTAATTAAAAAAAACTGTTAGAGGGAAGTGCTCAATGGCCGCACCCTTGAATCTCGATCGACAAATTGGCGATATTCCCAATGTCGATGAAATTAAATCAATGGAAAAGGCGCTTTCGGAAAGGCCGTCTTTCAGTATCCGATTCCGGATTTCCATAGCCTTTCTGATAGCATTTCTTTTTTCCTTTGGTATCGGCATTTCATCGATGTTTTATATTTCGATGATGAATGCAAAACAGAACTTCTTCGACCACGCCACAAAATTTGCCTTTACCGTGGAGCAGGCCAGACGCCACGAAAAAAACTTTTTTCTCTATCATGCCCGGACCGATCTTTTTGACGGTCTTTCCAACATTAAAATAGCCACCACGATCCTTCAGGATACCGCCAATGAAATGCAGTCCTTGTTGAAACGCGACACTTTCAAAAAATTATCCGCCGATTTGGGGCAATATGAGAGACTGATGCGTGAGCTGAGTGCCTCCAATTACAATCCCGAAGATGACGTCAACCTTAAAAATCCGGACATCGAAAGTCAGTTGCGAATTCACGGTCATGAGGTGCTGACCTGCGCGATGGATCTTATGGATCAGGAACGCGCCAAATTTCATGAGGCCGCGCATACGTTCATGCTGGCGGCGGCGTTTTCACTCATCATCAATTTCATTGTCATGATATGGGTCGCCATGGAGCTGGCACGCCAGATTTTACAACCATTGGGCCGTGCCGTTCAATACACCCAGCGGATTACCGGCGGCGATTTCAGCCTGATCAACCCCAAGCGCGCCTTTCGGGATGAATTTTCCAATCTGGCGGTTGCCATCAATCGTATGATATTCGAGTTAATGGAAAAGCACAAACAACTGGTGCAATCGCGAAAAATGTCCGCCGTGGGGACCCTGACCTCGGGAATCGCCCATGAGCTAAACAATTCCTTAAACAATATCAGCATTACCACAGAGGCGTTGATCGAAGATCTGGAGAGCTATACCCATGATGAAATTATGGAAATGCTGAAAGACATTTTTACGCAGGTTGACCGGGCCAGCGGTACGGTTAGAAATCTTCTCGATTTTACCCGACTCGGGCATTCCAAGATGGAATTCATTGACGTAAGCGATCTGATTCAGTCCAGCATGAATCTTGTCAACAACGAATGCCATTTGAAAGGGATCAAAGCAAAGATTGATATTGCGGAAAACCTGCCAAAAGTAAAAGGAAATTTCCGGAATTTACAGCAGGTGTTTCTCAATCTTTTTTTAAACGGCATCCAGGCAATGGGGGAAAACGGCATTTTCCGCATCCATGCCGCGAAACACGACGAGCAATTTATCGCCGTTGACATCACGGACAATGGGTGCGGTATTGCTAAAAAGCACCTGGAACGCGTTTTTGATCCATTTTTTACCACAAAGGATGTCGGCATGGGAACCGGATTGGGACTTTCGGTGAGCTATGGAATTATTCAGGAAATCGGCGGACGGATTATGGTTGACAGCGAAGAAGGCAGTTGGACCACTTTTTCAGTATATCTGCCGGTTGCCGATGACGTGGAATAATCTTTTTAATATCAGGAGAACACAATGTCGATTATCAGTATTTCCAGAGGTTCTTACAGCTATGGAAAAGAAACAGCCGAAAAACTGGCTGAACAATTGGGCTATGAATGCATTTCACGGGAAATTCTGCTGGAAGCGTCCGAACAATTTCATGTGCCGGAAATCAAGCTGGTTCATGCCATTCATGATTCCCCTAAGATTCTCGACCGATTCACCAGCGGCAAAGAAAAATATATCGCCTATATTCGTGCGGCCCTGTTCCGGCATTTGCAAAAAGACAACGTGATCTACCATGGATTGGCCGGTCATTTTTTTCTTCAAAAAATTCCGCATGTCCTGAAAGTGAGGATTCTTGCCGATATGGACAAACGGATCGCGATTGTCATGAAGCGCGATGGTGTGAGCGCTGAAGCGGCTCAACGCATTTTAGCCAAAGATGACGAGGAACGCCGCAAATGGAGCCATTACTTATACGGAATCGATACAACCGATTCGAGACTCTATGATCTGGTGCTGCGGATAGGCCGGTTGACAGTGGATGATGCAATAAAAATCATTCTGACTGCCATTCATCAGCCTTTTTTTAAAACCACTCCGGAATCCAAGCAGATTATGGACGATATGTCGCTGGCAGCACAGATTGAAGCGGAACTGATTGAAAAATTTCCATCGGCATCCGTTTCCGCAGAAAAAGGGAAAGTCGTGGTGACCACCAAAGGGTCTATTGACGAACTAGATACAATTACCGAGCAGATCAAAAAAACCATAACGAAAAGAAAGGGGATTGAAACAATAGAGGTCAACGTTATTCCTTTAGCGCTGGATATAAATATTTAAAATCAGACCCCGGAAAGATAGGAATCGATCTTAAGCCCCCCTTTTTTGAGCTTAACTTTCCACCTTCAGCCTTTTCAATGCCACCTGAAAAACTTCATCCCGGCCACAAAAAAGAAGCCGCCGATTGCCAGCAGAATGACGGTGGGAAGCATCACTTCTGAAAACGCGGCCCCTTCGATGAAAATACCGCGCAATCCGTCGGCCAGAAGGGTCAGCGGCAGTTTTTGAATGATCGGAACGCTCCAGTCTGGGAAATTGTGATAGCTGAAAAAAATTCCCGACAGGACCATCATTGGCATGACCACGGCATTGACCAGGCCGTTGCCGATTTCCGTGTTAGCGGTGCGGCAGGAAATAAAAATGGCGATGCCGCCGAAACTGATGTTGCCGGCCAGAAAAACGGCGAGCAGCCCGGGGATGCTGCCCTGGATCGTGATATCAAACGCCAGCCAGGTAAACAGAAACAGCAGGGAGGATTCAATCAGGTTCATCATGATGCGCACGGTCATCAGCGAAATCAAAAAATAGGATTTTCGCATGGGCGTGGCCACCATCCGGCGCAGGAGCTTTTTGGACCGTTTGTCGATCATTCCGTAGCTCAAGCCCCACATGCACGACATCATGACCCCCATGGACATGAGGCCGGGCACCAGAAAATCGATATATCGGGTGCCCGGGACCGTCATGGGCTGGACGCTTTCCGGGTGTTCCATGCGGGGAGTGATTTCTCCGCCGAAAATCTTTGACAGCTTGAGATAGGAAAAATGCGCGTCCGTATTCATGGGATCGAAATGGTAATGGATCTGCCCGTCGGCGTCCGCCATGATAATACTCAGATTCCCGCGTTTTAAGAGAACCAGGGCGTTTTTCCACGAGGTTTTTTCAAAAATAAAAATGGTGGTTCCCAGTTTTTCATCTGTCCAGGTGATCTGATAGCGCGGCGGGGCGTCGCCATTAGGGTCCATCCTCTGGCCATTGGTTTCAAGAATCGCCTGGATCGGTGACTTGTTGGTGCTTTGTTCAAGCTGAGTCGGAGGGTCATCAATCACCGCCACATGCCGGACAATATCGGCCTGCCGGGTAAAGGCGACGCCCAGGCCCAATGCCATGAGGATCGGAAAAACAATGCCCCAGAAAATCACCGCCGGTTCCCGGATGATTTCCTTGAAATGGCTGGAGATGAGCTGGAACAACTGGGGAAAGTCGAAGGGTTTATTCATTTAATCGCCTGCCTGTCATGGAAGTAAACAGATCATCCAATGTTTTGCGCCGGCATTCCAGGTGGGTGAGGTGAAGTCCGTTCTGGTTGAGAAAATTCAAAAATTCCGGCAAGTCGGTTTCCAGGCGGGCCAGAGTGATGGTCCCCTTTGTCCGGCCCGGATTCCAGCGGATGTCAAACGCCGGTGCATTGTCTTTTGGGTCGGCGGCCGGGGCATCTATCGTAAACTCAATGAGTTTTTCGCTCGTGTCCGTCTCCAGCAGTTCTGAAAGGGTGCCCTGCTTCAGAATGCGGCCATAGTCTATAATGACGATGCGGTCGCAGAGCTGTTCGGCTTCTTC
>PCSG01000054.1:4146-4290 GCA_002772195.1 Desulfobacterales bacterium CG23_combo_of_CG06-09_8_20_14_all_51_8
GGGTGGTCAGGATCAATGAAGCCTGATCGTCGTTTTTCAACTGCCGGAGGATGGCCCAGATTTCCCGGCGGGCATTCGGGTCCAGCCCGGTGGTGGGCTCGTCCAGAAGCAGAACCGCCGGGCGGTTGAGGAGAGCAATGCCCA
>PCSG01000412.1:0-147 GCA_002772195.1 Desulfobacterales bacterium CG23_combo_of_CG06-09_8_20_14_all_51_8
CCGTTCCGCTTCTGAATCGATGTCTTCATGTTCAAAACCTCCCGGTTTGATGTTTGAAGACATTATAAACGGTATATTAATAAATTGCAAATCCCTAAAGGCTAACGCCAGTGTCTTCGATTAAAAACGACAGCCCGTGTTCGGCCA
>PCSG01000412.1:226-4283 GCA_002772195.1 Desulfobacterales bacterium CG23_combo_of_CG06-09_8_20_14_all_51_8
TGGCGGAAATTATAAGTTCGTATCGACCGGAAAGACCGGGGATGCGGAGACTCCCTGGTCTTTATCGAGGCCCGGATTCCTGATTTCCGCGAGCTCGGCCTCCCAGCGCAAAAACCGGTCCATATCGTTTTGAAATGCTTTGATCACCCATAGAATTAACGCCGCGTCATCGGCGAAACCGAACCCCAGCAGAATATCCGGAATAAAATCAAAGGGCATGAGAAAATACACGACGGTGCCGACCATGGCCACCAGGGTTTTCCAGGGAATTTTCCGGTAACGCCCCCGGGCATAAGCGCGCAGCATGCGAAAACAGGCTCCCAGAGCAGTCCATGCCTCGCCAAGAACGCCGCGACCTTTTTCAAAGGCTTTCTGATCTGCTTTAGATATAAGGTCATTTAACATGTCCGGATTACCGGCGATTTTTTCCGCCCGGCGCATCGCGCGGCTAAAAAAAAGGCTCTGATGCACCCGATCGCCCAGATTTTTTTATCCTTCATTTTATCTGCTTTCATTATTTCTTTAAAACATAGGCAACGCGGCCATCGCTCCCGCTCCAAAAACCTCTGTTGCAAATCCGCCCGGATTCAGATAAAAAAGAATCCGTCTGCGCCTGAAAAAGTGAACAAAAAAGGCCCACGATACGCATCTGAATTCCGGCAAACACACCCATGGTTTTTACACTTATTGTTTGTCATACAGAAAATGCGTGAAACCTGCAAATAATATCATCCCGTTTTAGATGAGGTCCCATCATGCCGGAAAAGCTGAAGATAGGCATCAGCGCCTGCCTGCTCGGCCAGAATGTCCGCTATAACGGCGGCCATACCCGGGATCATTTTTTAACCGATACCCTCGGCTGCTATGTGGATTATGTGCCGGTATGTCCGGAAGTGGAATGCGGCATGCCCATTCCCCGGGAGGCCCTGCGCCTGGTGGGGGACCCCAAAAATCCACGCCTCGTGACCCGCAAAACCGGAAAAGACATGACAGATCAGATGCAGGCATGGGCCGAAAAACGTATAGATGCCCTGGAAACGGAAAATCTGTGCGGATTTATTTTCAAAAGTGCTTCCCCTTCCAGCGGCATGACCCATGTCAAGGTCTACACGGAACAGGGAATGCCTTCCAAACGAGGGGTCGGGATCTTCGCAAAAATGTTCATGGAGCGGTTTCCGCTACTGCCCGTGGAGGATGAAGGCCGGCTCCATGACCCGGTCCTGAGGGAAGATTTCATCGAACGCATTTTTGTCTACCAGCGGTGGCAGGAGATTATGGCTTTAGGAAAAACCCGGGGCGGACTCATGGATTTTCACACCCGGCACAAGTTGCTGATCATGGCCCACAGTCCAACGCATTACCGGGAGATGGGAAAACTGCTCGGAGATGCGAAATCTCATGATCTGCATGAACTCTTCCATACCTATGCAAAGTCCCTTCATGAAGCTCTGCGCCTGCGGGCCACCGCCCGAAAGCATTTAAATGTGCTCATGCACATCATGGGTTATTTTAAAAAACAGCTTTCCGCCGATGAAAAACAGGAACTCCTGGAATTTCTCGACCAGTTCCGGGAAAATTTTCTGCCGCTGATTGTGCCCGTGACCCTCCTCAATCATTATGTGCGAAAATACGATCAGCCCTACCTCCGCTCCCAAGTGTATTTGAATCCGCATCCGGCGGAGCTGGGACTGCGAAACCATGCCTGATGCCATTGACAATTTTTTTAGAATCCGGCATCGACCCGGAAACCGCATGATAAAAGTATGAACCCCTGCGATAATTGCGCGATCGACGACAAAATCTATGAATGCTGCGGACGGTTTCCGGAGACCGGTGAATCAGCGATGCTTGAGATAGCGCCCTCCCGGAAAATTTTCGCTTGTCCCCACCTGGACGCTTCCGGAAAATGCGGGATTTATGACCATCGCCCCCTGGCCTGCCAGGCCCATTTCTGTTTTCAATACGCGACGCCCCGGGCCATGGGCGCTGGTTTTGAGGGTTTCAAACATTTGATCAATCTCCGGGATGATGACGAGCCGCTATAATCCCCTGTACACCGGATCAGAAACCCGCCCCTTCCGGCGTCCTGTTTTGTGGAGCCTGTTTGATTGTTTATGATTGCATCATCCCTGCCAGCTTACGGACAATCCGGGCTGATTCACGGTTGAACTGGTCGCTCTCCCGGTTCGTCATCGTGTCAAAGGCAAACAGATCGCAGTCTTTTATCAAAGTGAGAAGTTCAAAAACCGCCTGATCCAGCAAATCCGTCAACCGGGAGCTTCGTGCCGCCGCATCCGCTTCCCCATTCCCTGTCCCGATGGCTGCGATCGCCCGGTTCAAGGGATCATCGACATCATGGAGGCGTTTTTCAATGATTTCAAGTATCAACAGAAACAGAGCGTCGATTCTGTCAGCCTTGATCAGGGTCGGGCTGTGAAAAAACGAAAACGCCTTTTCTACGCAGACCGAACCCTTGTGGAGGTCCATGACTTTTTCAAACCAGTTTACCGTGTAACGCCGGTAATCGTCTCTGGTCCATTTTTCCCGGTCCCAGAGATGGACCCGGATGATTTTGGTTAACTGGTCTAAGCAGTCTTTCTGGTTCTTGTAATCATAGGTGCCCAGGAGCGCGCCGGACTGAAAAATTTCCACGCCGGGCTTGTCGGCCTCTTCGGATATTTCCGCACACAGAATACGCTGATTCTCGCCGGGCCGGGCGATAAAAATTTTGTATGACGCCCTGCCGGCTGCAATGCGGGCGATGGGCTTTAAGGATTCCGGGGGAACCACTTTTTCCGCAATGGCCGGCGGTAAAAACACGGCCGGCAGACCGGGACTTAAATCAATAATTTCCATGGCCGCCAGAAAAACCGGCAGATCCGCATCATTCAAAGGGTGCACCGGAACCAACTTTCCGGGTTCCAAGAGCGGCATGAACACGTCAAGCATGTCCTCCAGGGCCGCCTGCCAACGGGCCGTGGCCGGGTCCCGGCCTTCGTCGATCCATTTCCTGACGCGACCCTGCTTTGCCGGCCTTACTTTATCTGCTGTCATTGATTTCTGATCCATGATGTTTCCTTTTATTATTTGGCTTTTTTAAACGGGCGCGATTCATTTTGTTCCCCCTATGTAGGGCTTTTTTCATCCCTGAACAATGAAAAATTGAAACAGTGAAAAATTGTTTGACTTTTATCAAAATAACCCCCAACTTTGAACCAATACTTCGAAAACACAGGCGATATTTTCCAATCTTCGCCTGAAACAGCATCCAGAGACAGGGATATTTTTGCGACATGAAATCTTTTGAAGACCTTTTTACGGAACTGCGTCAAAAATCGACCCGCAAAGACCCGCATTCCCGGACCGTCAGCGCCCTTGCGGCTGGAAAACACGCTATCGGAAAAAAAATCGTCGAAGAAGCCGCTGAAGTATGGATGGCGGTGGAATATGAAGGCCGGGAAAAAACCGCCGAAGAAATATCTCAATTGCTTTACCATCTTCAAGTGATGATGCTGGCCTGCGACGTAACCCTTGAGGACGTGTATAAATATTTATAAAGGTCCCGCTGAAATGGACATTGGGACCCCAAAAGACAAAAGCAAAAATGATCAAAATCGCATTACCCAATAAAGGCACGTTATCCGAAGACGCCGTGCGGCTGATGACCGAGGCCGGTTATGCATGCAAACGCTACGACCGCGAACTCTTCGTGTATGACAAAAAAAATGATGTTGAATTCATCTTTCTGCGCCCCCGGGACATCGCCGTTTATGTGAACCGGGGCCTCATCGCCATCGGCATTACCGGCCGGGATCTGGCCCGGGAAGCCGATGTCGCCTTTGATGAGGTATTGACCCTGGGATTTGGACAGTCAAAATTCTGCTATGCGGTTCCCCGGGAAAGCTCCCTCGCTCCGGATGTGTTTAACGGCCTGCGCATCGCCACTTCCTATCCCCACCTGGTCCGGCAGGATATGGCCCGGCGAAAAATTGCGGCGGATATCGTCAAACTCGACGGCGCGGTGGAAATCAGCGTCAAACTGGGCGTGGCCGACGTC
>PCSG01000403.1 GCA_002772195.1 Desulfobacterales bacterium CG23_combo_of_CG06-09_8_20_14_all_51_8
CATAACTGAATCCGCTTGCCGTCCGCGATCTCTTTGAGGCAGATTTTGCGCAATGCAGAAAGATATTCCTCAACATCTTTTTCATCGGCCAGCCACGCTTTGGTATACTGCACTTTTAAAGACCGGCTGGATACATATTTTACCGGCTTCTCATTTACGACAGGTTTCGATTTAACGGTTGTCCCTCTGTCCGGATCGGGATATGGTTCAGGCTCCTGAGCCGGTTTTGCCCAGGAACCCATTTTTGACAGAAGCTGACCGTATTCATTTTCTTCAAACCGGCGGACGGTGTCCCGAATGGCGGCAATCAGATTTTTTTGTTCAATGTCTTTGATAAACCCGTCAAAAGATTCCGTGAGTTGTTTTTGATGCGCTTCGGAAAGTGCGGCAAATTCTGCCATGGCCTGCAAGCGGCTTTTCAAGGTTTCTGCGGTTTCTTTGGCTTTTGCGATTTCCTGGCCGGTCTTTTCGGCAATTTTTTGTTTAACGCTGTCCACCAGGGTTTTCATCTGCTGGATGCGGTTGCCTTTAAAACAGCCGGGATCAATCATTGTTTCCCGTATCCGGCCTGCTTCATCTCCCTCAATATAGTCAAAGTTCGGTTCCTGGGTCCGGAGGAATTTTGCGGTGGAATTATAGATGTCCTTTTGGGGGCCGCTCATGAACTTACGGATCGGATCGAGAATGTTTTCCTTCATATCCAGCAGATCGTTGTCCATGCGGATCAATTCGGTCAGATACCAAGTATAGGGTTTGCCGGATATCTCTTTGAGTTTTTCCGAAACCGGATTAAGGGCCACCAAGAAAGGGTATTGGGACGATTGCGCGGCCAGCGGCGCAATTTGATGGAGCATTTCCTGAATTGCTGCGCCGGTTTCTTTTCCAATGGCTTTGGCTTCGTTGGCGGAAGGGGGCGCGTCAAAGAAATCCTCATAAAATTGTTTTAATGCGCGGACCTGGGAGGCGGTAAAATCCATCTGGGGTTCCAGGATGACATTGTCATGACTGCTGGTATTGCGCAGGGCTTTTTCCAGATCGCTGTTATCTAAGGGGTTGCTGTCGATTTTTGCTTCAATCTTGCCTCGGGCGCAGAGTTTGGCCACCGTGCATAAAACAGCGGCAAAATTCCAGCCATAGGGTTTTGACTCAAATTTCTCGATCAACTCTTTAAGTTTGGTTCTCACCCCGCCGCGACTGTTGCTTTGAATAAACGCCAGAACCTCCTGCTCACTCTCCTCAAGGGAAGTCGCGTCACTGCTAAAAAGGCTTCCTTTGGATTCATTCAAATATTTGTTGATATCGTTTTCCGCGTAAATAACGCCGCGAAGCATTCTTAAATTGGAATATACGCGGAGAATGAGTTCATGAAACCCTTTTGAAATCCTGGTTTGGGCGTCTTCACCGCTTAATTCCATCTCGCTGCCGCTGACAAAAAGTTTTGCCTTTCCGAGAAGGGTTTTGACCCGCCCCTGAATTTCAACATAACGTTCCCGGTTCTGGAAACCCTTATCCGTTAAAATCCGCCGGATGGCTTCCTGCTGGGTAATGGAAATGTTCTGGCGGATATATTTTTCTGTGCGTTTGTACATGAGAAGATCACGGACAATGCGTTCATCCGGCGGCATGACAACCAGCAGTTCATCCCGGCCCATGGTCTGGGACTGAAGAATAAACTCGTTTTCCGCATTTTCATGAAACGGGCTGATGACGTGGATGGCCAGTTCATATTCCCTGCCTTGGAGCCGGTCGTCGAGCTTGCGGGAAAACAAATAATCCTGGCCAGTGTCTTCAAAACGGATCTTCCTGTTTTTAATGACATGGTCGAAAATGACTTTTGCCAGTTCATCCGCCACATCCGTGGTATCCACATCGGTATTTTTAATCTCCTGTTCCACATCCTTTTCTTCATCGGTGAGGTATTCATATAAATCACCATTGCGCTGAATATAGGTTTGCTGCTCCAGGAGGTTTAACGCTTCCTCCACTTTTGTCCGCAACCCTGAAAGATCCTGATTAAAGCGCTCATACATCAGCACACAAAGATTCCGGACCGTGGGTTTAAACTCCTTGACGTATTTTACCAGAAACAAGGCTTTTAAAAGGCGGATGGCAAACGGGTTGTCCAACTGTTGTTCCGCCACGGTGACGGCCCGCTGAATATGGGATTTTAATGCGGTACGGATGCCCTCAAACATCAGGTCAAAGGTTGCCAGTTGGCCGGGTTCATGATCACTGACCCGGATGGCTACCTGCTGGAAAACCCCGAGCATGGACCGCTCCCCCACGGAACTGTGCTTACCCTCAAAAGCATTGTGCAGGGAAAGGTTCTGAATGGCTGACTGAAAGAGGATGAACTGATACGGGATAAATGGATACGCGTGAATAAAATGGTCCCGGTCAATAAAATTACGGTAGGTTTGCGACCCATCGGCAAAATCAAACAGTGTTTTGAGATTGTTTACCTGCTCATGAAAAACATCCGATAAAAGCGCAACGCCGACCTCGTTTTTAGTCAGCAGCCGCTTCTGGATGACCTCGGCAACGTCCGCGCTGGTGAGTTTCATGCGGTTGGCAAACCGGGCCTGGATTTTGGAAAAATCATTGCTCTGCTGTTTGCTCATTTCACCGACAACGGAATCCATGTCTTCCTGGGCCGTCACAATGATCCATGCGCGGCCCCGGCTTTTGGTGGCAAGGCTTTCCGCGATGGTCTGGAGATTGGTCATCAGCTTGACGTTATCGGCGACATACTGCCCCACTTCATCCACAAAGAAATTGAGGCGGAAATTCTTTTCCTGCCGCTCGATATAGCGATGCACCTGATCGGCAAAATCCTCAATGGACAGGCGGTAATCACTGCGGTATTTATCAAGGATGTTTGAGGCATTCTGCCCGGTGACCTTGTTATAGGCGTCATCAATATGGGACGCGACCCGCTTGGCCCGCATGCGCCCCCATTCCCAATCCTGGGAGGAAATAGATTTAAAAACATCTTTAAACTTTTGAAACAGGTTGTCTCGGTCCAGTTCGCGCTCAAATTGCGCGATATACGGCTGTTTGCCATAATACCCGCAGGCTTCATCAAACACTTTGACAAACACGGCCAGAAGGGCATCGATCTGAGTTTTGCTGATCACATCCGCTTTCTGATCGATATTAAACAGGATGCTCTTTGAGGGGATGGCCACTGCCCGCTTCAGATCACCGATGAGGATTTCGTTGTCCTTGCATTTGGGCAGGAACAAATCAAGGACCGGAGCGCCCTCGACCTTACGGTTTTCCATCAGCAGGGCCATGATTTTGAGTAGATGGGATTTTCCGGAGCCGAAAAACCCGGATATCCAAACACCGTTTGCACCTTCATAGTTGCTGTATGCATCCAGAAAAGACTCAATGCGCTTTTCAACCTCATTGGTCAGAACATATTCTTCCACCTCAAGGCGCAGGCTGGATTCGTCATCTGCTTTAATGACGCCTTCAATGGTACGGTCAACCGGTTTGTCAAAAATTATTTTTAACGTCATTTCGTACCCCGCAAGCTATATTTCATAGTGATAGATGTTGAATGCCCGGTAATATTTATCGTCATGCAGGCGGTTAAATAGATCCAGAGACGCGCCGGAGGCTATGGAATGCGTGTATGCGCCCGGAAAAAACATGACCGTCGGCTGATCTTTGGCCGTGCTTTGCAGATTATTGAGAATATTATGTGATCGGATATAAGGAAACACTTCGCCAACCCCTGAAATAAACATGACATCAAAGTCAGCCTGCTGCATCAGGCCGGCGATGGCGGGCGTTAAGACGTTCTCTATATCTAAAATAGATTGCAGGTCCTCTTTTAATTCTGCTTTCGTTATTTTGGGTTCTTCCGCAAGATACCAGTCCCAGTCGCCGTTTTGTTTGAGGATTTCCACAGACAGATCATATAGATTAATGACCAGGACCCGGATGCCGGATTGGGACAGCTTGTTGACCAACTGCTTTTGGAGACGTTCCATGTCGTTGGACTCTTCAGGAGGATACGGGCAGATGAAAAAAGGGACTTCATTGCCGAGCCCTTGTTTTTTCAGAAACCTTTCACTGCTGATGACGGATAAAAGGTGGTGAAACCGTTCCTGGATCGTTGTCTTGCCTGTGTCTATTTTCATTTGGCCCACTCCTTTAGATCCGATTCGGCTACCGGAAAAACGCTGAAATCTTTTTGAGATGTGCTTTCAATGGCTTTAATAACATCAGAAGACAGGATCGCCGGGATAATGAGGTTCTCCGGGGTTAATAACCCTGCTTCCCTCATGATTTTAAATAACACCTGCCGCAATTTTTTCCTGGTGGAATCGGATATGTGTTCAAGGGCATCGTCCCATGACGCCTTGGCATTGAAAAAAGCGTCAAAATCTTCGTGGTTTAATTCATGCTGAAGGGTAAGGAATTTTTCACGCAGCACTTCGACTGCAAACTCATAGATGAACCTGTGCCGCCGACAGACTGCCAGCCAGAGGATATAGGCCTGGTCCTGGGAGGAGCCGTTAATTAAAACCGCCAGCTCCTTATCACTGAGCAGCGCCAAGCGGGCGCATATCTCCCTGGAGATTCTTTGGGAAGAGGCCAGGGTTCTGGTCTGTAAAATATTTTCATCAATAACGGTCTCGCGTACTTTTTCCCAGTTACCGGCACCAGGAAAAAGCATGACAATCCTTACCGAATCTTGGTGAAAAAGCCCGCCCGTGGAAAATGACATGTAGTATTTGGTTTTTTTTGAGATCATTTAAATTTCTGTTTGATATATTCCTGCGTCTGGCTGGCAGTCAGTTCAGTAGTGGATGGCCCGGTGCGAATATAAAATCTCTCCGCTTTGTCGTCTTTTAAATATACAGGATTTTGAGATTTGCTGCATTTTATAACCATTACCCGGCAGTCTGCATGATCATCGAAATGAGCGTGAAGGCTGGTCGCGGCATTTACGCCCATGCGAGATTTGACGATATCAACCAAATGCAGGTGCATTTTATCTTCATTTGCAAAATCATCCACCTGGATACCTATCGGACTGCCATTGTCTGAAACGCCAATGACCAGCGTACCGCCGTTTGTGTTCAGGAAGCCGGCCAGTGTTTTAAGTACAGCCATCTCCATACGAGGATCTTTATTGCGGGCGTGCAGATTGGTTCGCATGGTTGCCTTGAACTCTACCGCTTCAGATTCACCATTTACAATGACCTTTGACAAATCGAACTCTGCCTCTGCCGATTCTTCCTGGGTATCCCCTGTGGCAAGGGTAGCGTACCCATCGGCAATCACCTGTGCCATCAGTTCGCGACGTTTCTCCAGGAAATCCCGGTAACCCATGTGCTCCCAGTTTGGCGGGAGCGCGTGCAACCGATACATCCGCTCAAGTTCCGTCTGGCTGAATCTTGCCTTCATGTCGGGCAGATAATCCGCCGGTGCCTGGTCAGAAATGTCGGTATTATCTCCCCACTCCACCAGTGTGTAGTTGGCGATCTGGTTGGTATCACGGATATCAGTAATTTTTTGCTTGCTCAGGAAATTCTTGGGGAAAAGATGATGCCGCTCCACAGCGGATCGGTTGGCATGCATTGACGGATCGAGCAGGTCCGCCACCTTGATTTTAGAGAAAAGCGCTTTTGCGTCCAGAAGCACAAGCGCTGCGTGATACGCGAATAAAGATGGGCTGCGTGGGGAAGAAGTTGCCAAATCATTGGGCAGCGATACGGCCCAAAAATCATTGGTAAGCGTGGTGTCACAAATTTGACTGAGGGTCTTCACAAAACCATCAGGCGTGTTTACGTTACGCAGCCTGGCCAAATCGAACTCCATGGCTGATTCCGGTGAGCCGGTAAAACGACCGGTAACCGCCGACATAAAAAACCAGCGGGAAATCACATGCCTTAGGTCAAACTCGGGCACCTTGTATTCAGTGCGGCCGATCAGGTAAAGTATATAGGAAAACAGCAAGTTGTTTTGCGAGCTGATCATTTTGCCGCTGCGGAAACCGGCTTGACGAATACAGTTCATGAAGTCATGCCAGTATTGCAGGTTCAATGTCCGTTGCTGCGAATTTTTGAGCAATTCAAATTGTTGCTTCCGACGTTCATCACTGAATTTTTCGGTTTCCAAATCCTTACCGCGTAGAATCGAGTAAACATATTTGAGCCTGGCACGTTTGAATCCTACACCAACACCAACCCTCAACAACTGATCGGGAGATGGTTCAATAAAGTGGTTAAATGGTGATGCTTCGCCTTTTGAGGGCTTGCGGGATTCACGACAGAAATGCTCCAGAGCGGCACGACCTTCATCCCAAAAAACTGACATCAAAGTTAAGATAAAATCGGCCTGGTTTAGGGGGGTGCCCTTACTGTTGATACGAACGAACACATCCGATACGGCCTCTTCGTCAATATCCGGCGCAAGTTCCAGGGCTGTGAAAGGGAAACTTAAGAGTCCTTGAAGTTTACTGAGGGCTTTCTTGATTACCTTACTTTCTTCATTGGTAACTTCACGGGAAGCACTCAGCGATTCAAGATAACTTTCAACCACTTCAAACAAGTCGGTCTTTTCATTCCAAAGCACGGAAATAGAGGGGATAAAGGATTTATCGCGACGAATAGCCGCATCGGCCACCTCAAACCTTCCTTCCAGCGGATTAAAGGCAATCTGAATTAGTTCGTTCTCAAAATTTTCCCGCAATACTGAAATGTTTCTAATAACAGCATACAAAGATGTCAGGCGCTGCTGCCCATCTACAATCACGAGACGTGGCGGTTTCTGTTTAAGGTCAGTACCGATGGTTCGGGTAGCATCAACCAATGCGTTTTGCCAGAATAGCAGATAACCCACCGGATACCCTTTGTACATGGAATCAAATAAATCGCGAACCTTTGCATTTTTCCACACAAAAGGCCGCTGGATATCGGGCAAACCAATCTCCCCAAGACCAATGTATTTTACCAATGAACCAAGGTCATAATCGACTTTTGTAAATACCGTTTCGCTCATTCTGTCTCCAAAGTGATTGCAATGTTTATATGATTGCCAGATAACAAACTGAAAATTAACTTTTTATATGGTTTCAGCACAATAAACATTTTCAGAATTTCACGATCTGCTTGGTCGCCTCAATCCTTAATTTTGGAATTGTTATATATTTGCAACTCCCAAACGGCCAAAGGAACTCCCTGTGCTTTCAACTTTGCAGCAGCAACCAAACTTCGATAATCCTTTTCACAATCCAAATCAGTCCATCTGGGACCTTTATAATCGGAGAGTTTGGCAATAATCCGGAAGTCAAATGGACAGTGAGGTGGTTGAGGAATCTTTCCAAGGCACCATAAATACTTTAAATAGAGGTTAAGTGCTTTCTGTGCAACTCCGATCCGGAATTTTTTGCCGTTCAGGATGGCCCTGTGCTGGTCGCTAATGGTTTCAGTGAGCCTCACAATATTTTGGATATGTGTCTTTTCATCAACCTGATGTTTATAGCCCTTTGTTATTTTTTTTAATTCTGACCGCAATGTGGCTTGAAAATCATGGCGGCTCTGGGCAGAAGGGTTTGGGCTATACACTTTGGCCCTTTGAACCGTTGCCATCAGTGTGAGACTGAATATCTCGTCCTGCATAAACTGTTCTTGATCTGTGTTCATAAAAATATCACACTCAATGTATTAAATGGAAAGGTCAAAGTCGGTCCGAGTCGATCAGCACCCGATCATGCCCGTTTTGTTCCAGCCACCAGTAGGTAAAATGCTTTGAAATCCAACTTGCAGCCCGCTCTGTAGATAGATCTTTCACCATTGAGGTGTAAATAATGGGAATGCCAAACTTTGCTTCAATCGCATCCAAGGTGCCGCAGACAACATTGGGGTGAACACCGGAAGGGATATCAAACTGTTCAAATCCCCCTTTGATGTCTTCAAGGGTAGCCTCGATTAAAATAGCCTTCCACGCGAACTCGGCCAGCCGGAGACAGGAGGCAAGAAACTGCTGGCGTCTGTTGACGGCGCATGCCACCATATCCGGCAAACTTTTACGTTCCAAACAAAGAAGACTCTCCATCCCTTCAACGGTGTAATCCCCAGTCTTCAGAGTTCCAAGGCGTTCTCCGGCAATCCAGTTCGGGTGGTTGGCATACAAGGGAAACGGTTCCTTCTCTCGCGTGTCGACAATGACAACAGGCTTCGGAATTCCCTGACTCCGGATGATGCTGTGTCCGTGGCGCACAACTTTTAATCGGGTTTTGCCCGGTGCGACAAAGTAACAGTTTTCATTGATCATAAAAAACGCCTTAATCTTTGGTTTATAACGACCCTAATTATCATTGGTTTATAATTTTGAAGCTTAACAGCAATCTGAAAAAATTGAAAAAGAATGCTGAAATATTGTGAAAAGTAAAAATTTCGAGATCAAAATTCTATCATTAGAGTTAGTTAGAATATTCTCTGACCCAACACAGCGTGTTTACAAGCTTCATCTGATCAATGGTCCGGCACCTGATGGACATCAGGTTGGGGTTTGCCACCAGAATGGAAAGGCACTTGGCCCGCGACAAAGCGACGTTCAGCCGGTTCTTGCTGTACAAAAACTCGATATAACGCGGCAAATCATCCTCACTGGATGTGGCCATGGACACAATTACCACTTCCGCTTCCTGGCCCTGGAACTTATCCACGGTTCCAACGCGAGCACTAAACGGAAGCACTCGCTTTAAAAGATTTACCTGCATATTGTAAGGGGCTACCACCAGAATGTTTTCCCCGCTGATTTTGTGTTCTTTGCCACTTTTGTCCGTGTAATATTGATCCAGAAGATTTTCATATATTTCGTCGATTGCCGCAGCTTCTTCATCGCTGGACTGTGAGCAGTCGTCATGGGCAACCGGCAGATACACAACTCCGGATGGTTTCAGGATAGGATGATGGCCGTTTTTTAAAAGCAACTTTTGCTTGGCGTTTTCCTTTTCCGGTATGAGCCGGCCATCATATACGGCGTCGGATATGAACCGGCAGACATCCGGATGCATCCGCCAGGAAGTCGCCAGAAAAATGCCCATTTCCGGCGGAATCGTTGCCCTACCCTGCATCAGGTAATCAAGGGTGGAAAGGCCCGAATCTCCAGGGTGCACACCCTGAATGGGCCGGCCAAGCTGCATCTGATCTCCCAACAGAACGATATTTTTTGTGCTGGTCCCCATCGCCACGAGATTGCCCAGGGACACCTGACCGGCTTCGTCCACAACCAAATAGTCGAGACGGCTATCCATTTCTTCCCGGGAAAACAGCCAGGCAGTTCCAGCAACCAGCTTATATGAATCATTCTCTATAGCGGCATTATCTTCGACATCTTTAATCATCTTCCCGGCGAAAAAACTGTCTTCATTTACTCCGGTCGATTTTTTGGCCCCGGAAAAATGAAACCCGACTGATTCCGCGATTTCCTCCACTTTCAGTAAAAGATTGTTGATGGCCTTGTGACTGTTGGAGGTGACGCCAACTCGATATCCTTTCTGTAAAAGGTCAACAATGATGTGCCCGCCTGTATAGGTCTTGCCGGACCCTGGTGGCCCCTGAATGGAGACGCAGCTTCCCTTAAGTTTCTCGATGCAATGGATGGTCTGCTGAAGCATATCGCTGGTCTCTTCTATGATGGACGCTCCTGCTTTTATTCCGTCAATTTCCGGAGGCTTTCGTTGCAGGAGGTCTAAAATGGCCTTGTAATTTCCAATGCCGGCGATATAGCTGTCGGCAAACCGCCGGATCGCCTCTCTCAGTTTTCGATTATCCAACGGTGCTGAGGGGCCGATGCTGATAACATCCGGGAGTGGCGGTCGTTTGTTTGAATATGTAAATGTAGCTATAGTGTATTGCTCATCAATTTCAAGATGATTGATTGGATCACGGGATTCAACACCTACCCGGACACATTGGGTGCCGGTTTTAATCTTGGAATCCTGCTCCGGGATTTTATAGGTGTATACATAGGATCTTTTATCAGGAAACGGCGGATGGTTTTTGTCAATTCGCAAAGCGCCAAGGCAATCTGCATCTTCAAGGGCATCTTCGTCGGTCATTTCAGCTCTTGTAAAAAGCGCCCAGTAACCGGGTTTGTCTTCGCGACGATGAAAATCTAGAAGAAAATATATCAACTCATTTAAAAAATGTTCCGCGTTCCAGTCATCCCGGTTTTCAGGCAGAGGGTCGATCAAATCCTCCCGATACGGAACCAGCATCCTTTCCGCCCCCGTTAACATCTCTTCCGTTTTGTTTGAAGGCATGCTTTCATCGGACTTGAACCAGTTCGTCTGAGGCGGACGGACAGATAACAACCATTCGCGAAGGAGAAAAGTAGACCGGCAATCATCCTCGTTATAATCGGCGATTTGTTTCAGCAATACGTTATCTTTTTCCTGACGCCACCTTTCGTAATAAATTACGCTTCCCATGGCGGTTTTCACTTCACCGTCCCTGGCGTCCGGCATGTAAAAAGCTTCCATATTTTTAATGGAATAGGACGGCTCGGAAACACGCATCCCTTCCCGAACCACTTTGTAAAGATCCACCAGCTTTCTTCTCCGCAACAGATTATCGACTTCCGCTTCCCGGGTCCCATGGAGGCACATCAGGCGTTTGATGGCCGATTCCTCATAATGGGCATAGTGGTAAACATGTGCATTGGGATGCTTTTTCAGGTGGTCCGAGACAAAATCCATGAAATCTTCAAATGCCTTTTTTTCGCCGGTCCGGTCATGCCCCCAAAACGGTTTGAATTGATGTGTGTTGCCGCGCTTAAAGTAAATGCCAAACAAGTATTCAAGTCCGCCTGGCTCCAAGGGATCACCTTCCATATCAAAAAATAAATCGCTATCATCGGGTTTCGGAAGCCTGGCAAATCCCCGAATCCCCTCCGGGTCCGGCGGTAATAATTCAAACTGGTTTTCTCCGGTTTTCAGCTTTTTGTGCTGGAGAGCGGCCTGGTGGCGTAATTTATTGAAAATATCGGGATTCATTTTTGGAATGCGGGTGTTCTCCGAAAGCTGCGCGAGATCAGTCAGCGTATGAACGTCGGCGTCCCTGAGCTTGTTGATTTGAAGCTTTGTGATATTGGCCACCCGGCAAAGATGGTCGGATTCTTCCCACTGTCTGTTGCAGATTTCCCGCCAGATGCATTTGTCGCAAAGTTCGCAGGGCTCCGGCACGGTACTCCTGTCATTGCGGTCAATTTTTTCCTTAAAGCGCCTTTTAATGCTGGCGTAATATTTTGAAAAATCGGAAAATCGGAACTTTTCCTCCCTTTTGTCACCCAATACCAGGGAACACATTTCCGGCTCCCGGCCTTGTAGCCGGGTTAACAGATCAGAATAGAAGCAAAGTTGGATGATATAGACGGGTTTGGCGGTTCTTGCGAGTTTAGTGTCCACGACTTCATAACTGTAATTGCCCAGGATGGAGGATTTGCTGACACGCCGAAGGAAATCCGCATAACCATACCAACAATCATCCCGGAGAACGGCCTGATAGATGATATCAGCCCCTTTTTTCATGGCTTCTGCAGTATCGGCGGCAGAGCTGTTGAGGCTGGCGATATCTCTGCCGCAATCCTCGGTGCTGATCTCAACTAAAGACTTGGATTCACTTTTTAAACGTTTCACATAATCATGCTCGTGGTCATAGCCGCGATTCTGGATAAACTCCAGTTCCTCTGAATCCGGCGCCTTTTCCATGGGCGTTTCAAGGTTCACCATATCCATGGTGACGCGGTGTTCACACTGGGTAAAATTGACCAGGTCGGTTGCAGAATAAAGCACCTCGACTTTAAACTTTTTCATTTAACCCACTCTGCGCTTGTGAGGAAGATTTCTGCGATAATGTTCTTTGAGCAAAAACCGAATTTAATTGCTTTCGTTTTATAGAAGTTGGCAAGCAACCGGACATGGAAATGATAAAACATCTCCGCCCACGGTCCTGGAAAATCGACCGAAATCCGGGACTGTCGGGGTCCAGAACAAATGGGAAAAACATTTACAATCTGTGCTCCCAAACCCTTGGATGTGATGCAGGCCGTTCATTTCAAACAAGGCCTGCGCCCAGCGATGTTCAAAACGTTCAGGCGAGAAACTATACCATACTTCCATAGGGTTTACAAATTCACGGAGATAATCGATATGCCAATGATGGGGTTTTGATTTCCGGAAATGCCTTGAGAGACGGGCCTTCAACCCGCCGGGACCGAGTGCGCTGCCGACGTAAATATAATACCCAAGTTTAAGGTCCATCTGATGGCGTTGGCCGATTTGAATTCTGGCCTCTGAATAACTTTGAAGAATGAGCGCGTAGGTACCTGGATCTGATTTTAAAAACCACATTCTATTTCATCTTGGACGGCAGTTTGATGATCTCGCCGGAAACCATGAACCTGCCCTTGCCCTGGTGGTGAATCGTGCGCGGTGATTTCATGGCCGGGTTTATCCAAGCCTTGACCACTTCAAGAATGAAAAAATTGTATTTGGATACCAGTTTGGTATCAACCACCTTGCATTCGAGGTTGATGTAACATTCATCGATAAGCGGCGCTTTGACCAGTTTCGCTTTGCCGGGCGTCAGCCCAAAAACCTCAAATTTGTTGATATCCCGCCCGGAGCTGTTTCCTATCCCCACCATCTGCTTGGCGATTTCCACGGTCGGGATACTGATCACGCATTCCCTGGTGGTTTTCAGGATCCTGAACGTGTAATTCCGGCTGCTGATCACGCACCCGATCATCGGCGGTTCAAATTCCATCATGGTGTGCCATGACATGGTCATGATGTTCGGGCCGGTTTTGGTTTGGGTGGAGACCAGGACCACGGGTCCCGGCTCAAGGAGCCCGTAAACTTTGGATAGTGGATATAATTTTTTGGGCATATCAATATCCCAATTAAAAGATGGATTTAACGGAAAGAGTGGATATAATAACAAAACTTTGAGAATCTCCCAATAAGTATCTTGGGGGTGCGGATTTCAAGAGAATTTTATATCCAATGGGCGATTGTTTCAAATGAAAGAAATACATTTCGGGCCGATTTGGTTTATTCCAGGACCAAACAAAGGGAAATATCCGCATTGTCATTCTCTGTTTATTGAAAGCGCCGGCATTCTGATAGATCCGGCAGCCGACCGGAAACGGCTTGAAGAGTTGCGCGAGCAGCAGAAAGTGAAAATAGTCCTGCTCAGCCACGCCCATGAGGACCATTTCACCCATCTGGATCTTTTTGATGACATTCCCTTGTGGGCCTCTGCTGCGGACGGCCCGCAACTCACCGATATAGAAAAATTGCTCGATTCCTATGACGCGGAAGGCGAAGCCCGGGAGTTGTATAGGAAAATCCTTGAGGAACAATTTCATTTCCGGCCGCGCACTCCTGACCGTCTATTAAAAGACGGTGACCTAATCGATGCCGGCAGCCTCACAATAGAAGTCATTCACACCCCCGGGCATACGCCGGGTCATCTTTCTTTTCTGTTTTCAAAACCTCGGGCATTGTTTCTGTCCGATTATGACCTGACAAGCTTTGGTCCGTGGTATGGGGACAGGTATTCCAGCATTGAAGAAACCATCCGCTCTGTTACGCGCCTCAAATCCATTCCTGCCGATATTTGGCTGACTGCCCATGGAACAGGAATTTTTGAAAAAAATCCGGAAAGACGATGGCAGGATTACGTTGACGTCATCCAGACTCGCGAAACCAAGATCCTGGAAATTTTGAAATCCCCTCAGACGATAGATGACATGGCCCATTCCTGGATCGTTTATGGCAAGCCCATGCAACCGGAAATATTTTATCTGTATAATGAAAAGGCCATCATAAACAAACATTTGAAACGGCTCCTCTACAGAGGCCTCATTATCGAAAAAAATGGCCGATATATTCGCTTGTGACCCGTCCGGCCTCGAACAAAAACGATTTGATTCGGTGGCGAGGATTTACAATCCGTTTGTAACGGCGACAAGGATTCAACCAAAAATTTCATAAAATAAAGATGAGTAGCATGAAAACTTCTGATGACAGCGGTTTAAAATGCCCGGGATGCGGGGAACAGATTCAATCACACTGGAAAGTATGCCCGGTTTGCGAAACAAGGCTCGCCACAACCACCTGCCCTGGTTGCGGCTCTCCGGTCAAGGTCAACTGGAAGCGCTGCCCGGAATGTGAAACTCCTTTGATTTGCGAGGGGTGCGGCCGGCATTTATCCGCATCAACACTAACCTGTCCCTATTGTAATTACCGGTCTTCTCAAAACAAGTCTTTGGCGGCGGAATTTGTTGATCCGGTAACTCAAATGGAGTTTGTGTTGATTGACGGCGGAACCTATATGATGGGGGATACCTATGGTGATGGCATTGAAAACGAGCTGCCGGCGCACGAAGTAACGGTAAGCCCTTTTTACATGGCGAAATACCCTGTCACCCAGGCGCAGTGGCTCA
>PCSG01000186.1 GCA_002772195.1 Desulfobacterales bacterium CG23_combo_of_CG06-09_8_20_14_all_51_8
TCTGAAAATCAATCCAGAGGACCCCGTCGATAACCGGGTGGAAAAAAATTTAAAGTCCACTTCCATTGATTTTCTGCTGTCCATGTGACGCCCTCTCTTATCATTTCGTCTTTTTTTGTAAAAACCCGAAAACCCGTATTAAATTTTATCTTGCATTCTTTATGCCATGGAGAAATATTTTTTTGTGTTGTAATAAATTGATTTTATACTATTAAAATATATAGTAACCAATAAGTCGAGAATTCGTCTCATCCCAAGACGGATTATTTTACAGCATGTCAATTTTCCAGACAGGTCAACCGAACAGATCAAACAGGAGGCGCCATGCAAACCCGAATCACCGAACTTTTCGGCATCCGATACCCTATCCAGTGCGGCGGTATGCTCTGGATCGCAAAGCCGGAACTGGCAGCGGCCATCAGCAACACCGGTGCCATGGGCAATCTGACTTCCGGCAATTACAATTCTGCGGACGAGCTGAAAGACGCCATCGACCAGACCCGGAAACTCACGGACAAGCCCTTTATCGTCAACATCACCACCATGCCCTCCATCCGACTGCCGGTTGAACTCCTCCAGGCTTTTTTCCGGGTCTGCTGCGAAAAAAAAGTCACGGCCCTTGAAATCGCCGGCGCGCCCGCGGATACGTTTCTGGGCAAGGAATTTATCCCCATGGCCAAAGACGCGGGCGTGAAGGTGGTTCACAAGGTCGGCACGGTCAAACATGCCGTCCATGCTGAAAAAGTGGGCTATGACGCCATCACCATGGCCGGATTTGAAGAAGGCGGATTTCCCCACAAGGACAATGTCTCCACCATGGTGCTGGTGCCCAAAGTCCGGGAAGCGGTGTCCATTCCGGTGATGGCCGCCGGCGGCATGGCTGACGGCAAAAGCCTGGCCGCGGCCCTGGCCCTGGGGGCGGACGGCGTCATGATGGCCACCCGGTTCCTGGCCACAAAGGAGTCCGGCGTGCATCCCAATATTTATAAAGTGCTGATGGAAAAAACCGAGGCTGACACCTCCCTTCAGCTTCAGACCCTGCTGGCCGGGTTCGGCCTTCAGGTCCGGGCCCTGAGAAATGAAATCATGGAAAAAGTCGCGAAAGTGGAAAAAGAAGGGGGGGACCTGGGGGAACTGCTGCCGCTCATTTCCGGCGAGCGGGCCAAACGAGTCTGGAAAGAGGGGAACGCCGAGGAGGCCATGCTCACCATCGGCCAGTCCGTGGGCCGCATTTCAGACATCCCGACGGTGGCCGAGCTGATTGACCGCATGGTTAAAGAGGCGGAAGCTGCCTTAAAAGCGGGATTGCGTGCGTTTGTCTGAATAGCACCCAGTATATTTTCTCGCGCAGAGCCGCGGGGAACGCAGAGAAATGATTTGCTCTGCGCCCTTGCGTCACTGCGGGAGAAAAAAAATTTCTGGTTGTTGAATTCCCTATGGTGAATATCAATAAAAATCCGCCCTGGTTCCGAACCGCTAAAAAATGCCCGGTTTCGGGATTGCCCGTGTCCCACCCGGAAATTTATATCAGCCGCCATCCGGGAACCAATTATTTCGTGGATGTGGCCAAACTCGGGGACCGGATTCTGCTGGTCAAGGCCACCGGATATTCAAGATTCTTTGAAATGGAAGAATGCCTGAAATTTATGGAAGATTATATCAAAAGGCATTTGGAAGGCCGGGGCGGTATCTTGTACATAGAGGATTACGCGGATGTGATCGGCGCGGACGCCGGGGCCAGAAAGAAATATATCGATAAATATTCGGAGTTAAAGCATCGAAATGTGTTTGTCGCCGCGGTTCTCTACCATCAGCCCTTCCTGTTTAAGATCAGTTATAACATAGCGAAACGACTCCATCCTTTGGCTGATGTCCATGACATCGGTACCTATGAGCATGCGGTCATGCTGGCGATGGAGCTTCTGCGCCGCCATGATGCCGGTCTGATGGGAGAAGGGAATGAATCGTCCACGCTTCAGTCATTTCTGGAAAAATCCTCGGAAAAAGCTTCCCATCTGTATCGGCAACTGACGGAAGGCATTCAGAAGTTCAGCCGATCCACTATGCGAATTCCGGTTCGAAAAATTCGGCGGCGGAATACCGAAACTCTGCTCAGATACATCGAATCCATTGATTGGAAGGTGGACGGCATCAAAGATCCCGAAGGGGAGGAGTTTTCCGATCCCCAGATGAAACAGGTGGCCGCCGCCATCGCATACATTAAATCTGAAATCGATGATCTGCTTCGGGAGCGGGATGCGGCGGAAAAGACGCTGAGGGAGAGCGAGTTGCGATATCGGCGGCTTGTGGAATATGCCCGGGCCGGGATTCTGGAATTTGATTACGCAGCCCACCGCATTGTCAGCGTCAATGATTCTTTTTTAGCCATCTGCGGGTATTCCATGGCAGAAATCATGAACCGGGCCCCGGAAGAGCTCATGACCGAGTCAAGCCGGAAGCTTTTCTATGATCGCCTGAGAATGCGGATGGAAGGAAAGTCGCTGTCAGATGACGCCGCTTATGAATTTTTCACTAAAAGCGGTGAGAAAAAATGGGTGCTGCTCACGGCAAACATCAGTCCTGAGGGCCGTCTTCCTCAAAAAGCCGATATCATCGCTATTGACATCACCCGCATCAAGGAGGCGGAAGCCCGGTTGCTCGACTACCAGGCCCGTCTCAAGGCATTGACCGTCGAACTGTCCCGAACCGAAGAGCGTCAGCGTCGGGACCTGGCCTCCCAGCTTCATGAAGGCGTGAGCCAGGAATTGTTCGCGGCCCAGCTTAAGCTGGCGTCCCTGAAACATTCCATCACCGATCCTATCCAGCTTCAGCGCCTGAACGAGGTCAACGCTCAGATTGTCAAATCCATCCGGGAAATCAAATCCATCACCTATGATCTGAGCCCGCCGGTTTTGTATGATCTCGGCCTTCCGGAGGCCCTGGAATCGCTTGCTAAAACCTTTGAAACGCGGCATGGATTGAAAGTAACGGTTGATTTCCAGGGTGAGCCCGGAAATTGCAAGGATGAGATCAAACAGATCATCTACCGGGTGGTCAGGGAAGTTCTCCAGAATACCGTCAAGCATGCCCGGGCGGACCGGGCTTCTGTTTTCGTTGAGAAAACGGAAAACGATCTTTTTGTGGATGTCACGGACAACGGGATCGGATTCGATACGTCCGTCGCTCGTGAAAACCATTACAACGGGATCGGCTTCGGTCTGTTTGACATCCGAGAAAAGATCAGCCATCTGGGCGGTGACCTGCGCATCTGCTCCACCCCGGGGGAGGGCACCCGGGTCAGCCTGGCGGTGCCGTTAAATCCATCCTAAAATCCCTGCAAACACAATCAGCATCAGCGCGTTGATTCCAAACAAAGTGCCGATCCAGCGGATCTGGGTTTTCGGCTGCCAGTCATAGGCGAAGTTGGCGGCCAGGAAAAACGGGATGTACACGGTGACAAACACCGGAAACGCGCCCCACCAGGGATAGACCCAGTGAAAGGCCGGGGTGGTGGCGAGCCAGATTTCAAAGATGGAGAAAAACGCCGCGTTGCCGAGGGCGAACAGGACCCGGTTGTTGATGCCCATGATTTTGAGTTTCGGATCTGGGGGCAGGATTTTTGAAAAAATCAGGCCGGCCACGGAAAACATGAAGGACAGCTCGGCCCCCACGCCCACCAGCAGCAGAAAACTGGTGCCGGCCGGGACCGTCCACAGGGCATGGCCGGAAAAATGCTGAATCAGGGCGTTTAAAATTTCATAAAACCAGTGCACCATATACAGGGAAAGTCCGGCGGCGATTCCCTTCCAGTTTCGGTTCGCGATTTCATTAAAATAAATATAGACCACAAAGGCCAGCAGAGGAATGAAATACCATTCAAAGGTCGCGGGGTTTCGCAAAATTTCAAGGGCTTTGCCGGTCAGTTCCGGATGGTTGAGTTCCATGGGAGACCTCCATATGGGTGGTTATAGGGCATCGGTCTTTCGGAAAAAAAAAGGTGTCAGGTTTCAGTGTCGATGCCGCCGTAAAAAGTCGGTTTTTTATTTTTCCGTCATTCCGGCGAAAGCCGGAAACCAGTATTTCCAGTGCGTTTTGGATGCCGGATCAAGTCCGGCATGACGGTTGGATGACTTTTTGCTAGTCCATCAGTGTTCGGGAGTCAGGAAAATTGGACATCAGGCCTGACACCTGACACCCGAAAACTGCTTTACTTCACATTGAGTTCCGCCCGGGCTGCTGAAAATTTATCTTTTTTCTCCGGGGCAAGGG
>PCSG01000051.1 GCA_002772195.1 Desulfobacterales bacterium CG23_combo_of_CG06-09_8_20_14_all_51_8
TGTATCCCGTATGCTGTTTCACAATCCCGTAGACCATGGACAGCCCCAGACCCGTCCCTCTCCCTTTCTCTTTTGTGGTAAAGAAGGGGTCAAAGATCTTTTGCTGCACCTCCGGACTCATCCCTCCGCCCGTATCGGTGACCGCCATCATCACGTAGGGACCGGGCTGTACACTTTGGTGGCGTTGGGCATAGCTCTGGTCCAGCCGGACGTCTGCTGTCTCGATGGTCAGGCGGCCTCCGGCGGGCATCGCGTCCCGGGCATTAATGACCAGATTCATCAGGACCTGTTCGATCTGACCGGGATCGGCCATGACATTCTTGACCGGGGATCGGGTCTTGAAATCGAGCACAATGTTTTCAGTTATCAACCGCTGGAGCATCTTACCCATCTGCTCCACGACTGTATTCAGGTTGACCACCTTCATATCGAGCATCTGCTTGCGGCTGAAGGCCAGGAGCTTCCTGGTAAGCTCTGCCGCTTTCTCAGCAGAACCTTTGATGATACCCAGGGTCTCCCTCAGAGGATGATCTTCCGGGAGATCAATCAGTGCCAGCTCGCTGTAGCCGAGGATACTCGTCAGAAGGTTATTGAAATCGTGGGCGATGCCGCCCGCCAGTTGCCCGATGGACTCCATTTTCTGTGACTGGGTCAGTTGGGACTGGAGCCTCTGCTGTTCTTCTTCCGCCGCCTTACGGCGCTGGTCGATTCTGAATGCCTCTATGATGTTGGCGCAGGATGTGAGAAAGGGACGCAAAAACTCGATGAGTTCCTGATCGTAACCTCCGGGCCGGTTGGCGATTCCCACCATACCGACCAGTCTCTCGCCGATCAGGAGAGGGACGCCCAGGAACGCATGAAGCGGCGGATGCCCTTTGGGAAGCCCGCCGCGCCGAGGATCCGAGGCCGGATCATTGGATATGACAGGCTGACCAGTGGTCAGCACCGAACCGAAGAGCGTCTTGAGATTATGGAACTCCATGCCCTGGGGTGCGTTTTTCTCATAGAAATCACGGGTCTGTTCGTCCCATGCAATATTGGTGATGGCACGGCTCTTGAGGTACGGCTGATGATCGGATGTATATAGAACCTCGCCGATGAATCCGTATTTGCTTTGCGTCAGCGAAAGAAGGCTCTTCAGCAGATTGTCAAAAGTCACATGCGGATCGGAATCGAGAATGAATTTGCATTGGATGAAACTCACGGCATTTAAGAGATCATTCATATCCTTCTGCGTCTCTTCAAGGCGTCTGCTCTTCCCTATGGCACGGGACATGAGAATTCCGAAAATAAGAAAGGCTGCTACGATCAGCAGTCGTGAATAAATCTCACACTTGGGCACATCGGTGAACAGGAGCTCCCAAATGGGTTTCTTGTAGAAAAAGACGGAGCGCAGAACCAAGTCGGCCGTGCAGGTGAAGAGCCCGAACAGGACCGAGTAGATGATCACCTTAACTTCCGTGTATCCTCTCTTATGAATCACAGGCGGCCTCGACTTATTAATATGTCCTTTTATCCAGCACGTCCCGCACCTTGCGGGCGAGGACATCCGGTGTCAGCGGTTTCTGGAGAAATTCCATTCCAGGCTCCAGAATACCATGACGGGTGATCACGTCGTCCGTATACCCGGAGATGAAGATCACTTTTGCCTCCGGGTGTGCGGCCAGAAATGCATTGGACAGTTCTTTGCCGTTCATCCCGGACATGACCACATCGGTTAAAAGAAGATCAATATTTCCGGCAAAGTCATGACTGACCTTGAGCGCCTCCTCCCCGCTGGAGGCCTGAAGAAGTTGATAGCCCAGAAATTTCAGCACGTATACGATCAGCCTGAGGATGGAAGGGTCATCATCACAAACCATCACGGTCTCCGTCCCTTTCGGCATCTCTCCATCCTCCTTCCGGTTCGGTTCTTTCATCTCAACCTCCTTCTGGACGGCGGGCAGATAGATCTTGAAGGTTGTGCCCTTGCCGACCTCGCTATTGACCCAGATGTGCCCCCTGTGCTGTTTTACGATGCCGTAGACCATGGAGAGCCCCAGACCCGTACCTCGCCCCGTCTCCTTGGTGGTAAAGATCCAATACTTGCTTCCGGCTGAATGCCAGGAGCTGCTTGGTAAGGGTCGAGGCCTTTTGACTTGAATCCTTGATAACGCCAAGCATCTCTTTTACAGGGTGATCATCCGGAATATGTGTTAACGCCAGATCGGTATAACCGAGGATTCCGGTCAACAGATTGTTGAAATCATGGGCCACGCCTCCGGCCAAGCGGCCGACAGACTCCATTTTTTGAGCCTGGATGAGTTGAGACTGAAGCCTCAGTCTTTCTTCTTCCGATTTCCGGGCCTCCTCCAGGCCCGACAGATCGTGAATGCCCATTAACACATTCAGAGGTTTCCCTCGTTCGTCACGAATCATCTTTACCATGACTTCTATAGGGCGCCCGATGGGGTTATGCGGATTGTCGGTTTCCATGGTGATCGTGGCGTCCCGCCTGTCCCGTCTTGCCTGGCAGACCGGACAAGGAATTGATTCACCCTGGGGATGAAGCAGCGTTGTAATCTTCTGCCCGATGACCTGATCGGGGCTCAGTCCCGTCATCTTGTAAAGTGGCCTGTTTGCGCGCAACACCCGATCGTCCAGTCCGAGCAAGTAGATGGCATCTCCAACGAAATCCATGGCATTAGACCACTCAGATTCCTTCTTTGTCAGTTCTTCCGCTAATTTGCGGTATTGTTCCACTTTGATCTCAAGACCTTTATTCAGCTTTACATAGAGGATAATGCGACAGCCCATTACAATTCCGAGAACGGAGAGAAGAACCAAGGTTGCATTCTCCAGGATCAGCAGGACTGAAACTGCCGATTCCGAATGCTGGCCCAGCAGTTGCACCACCAGATCGGACTGATCGTATGTCCTGGCAGACAGGGTGGTGAGTTTGTTGAGTTGCCTCAGATATTCAGGATAGTGACGGTCAGGACTCGTATGCAGAAGGGCTTCCGCCGACGCGGAAAGTTCTGTGATTAGTTTATTCTGCTCCTCTAATGCGTTCAGGATCTCACGGGTCGGTGCAGACGGCAGGTACGCCGTCTCCCCGGTCTTCAGATTGACCACGACCGGGCCGCCGTGGAGCAGGGCGTTCAGGGTTTCCCTGAAGGTTCTCAAGGTCGTTCTGTGGTCGAATTCAATGCCTTGGGAGGTCAGAAGAACCTCCAGTGTATATTTTTGGCTGAGCATTCTTTGTCGTCCTGCCATATTCACAAGCAGTCCCATCGGTTTCTGCTGCTGGATCGTGTTCGTGGCATGGAAAATGATGCCGGCAACCACCAGAAGGAGAAGAACAGGTATAATGGAGAGTTTTATGATCAGATAAGATTGACTTGAGGAAAAAGCCTTGGACAGTTTTGGCATTTTAATCCCCCCTCCTAAAACGCCATTCTAATCGTCACTCGGAATAGGCCGCGCTTTTTCATCAAAATGAATTTATTTTATAATATACCATATTTAAAAAATTTCATATCAGCGATAAGCCCGTTCTTATGTAGGAATTATGGCTGATATTATGTAGGAAATACCCTACTGATTAAATAAGGGTAAAGCCTCTCTGTCGGGGGACTCCCATAGTTTGACAATTCCGGGAGTATGCAGTTAACCGAAATGCTTTACCCCTCTCCCTTCCCCTCTCCCACAAGGGGCGAGGGAACTGATAGCGGGCTTCCCCTCCCTTGATGGGAGGGGATTGAGGGGAGGGTGTTTTTTAACCGATTGCGATCAGGCCCCTTTGAGGGGCCGGCAAACGTTAAGCCTCCGGTTTTGCCGGAGGTCGATGAGAGCCATAGAAGATTAAATGGAAGGCAGGCATCTCGGGCGAGGGCCGTTGGCTATTTTGATCCTGATCATAGATCTCACATCGAACACCACTTTGCAAAAAGCGGATCGGTGAGTTGATGCACACTATCCTCTGTGATCTCCAGCAGATCCTTATCTAATAGGGATTTTATGTTTCTCCCCACACCCCCTGCATTAAGCTCATAACGAGCCAGGTACTACGCAGCGTAGGGCTGATTGGTCGGCTCCAAAGCCAACGCTTTTACAAGTTTCTTTTCGCCCTGGTTCAACCCTTGAAACATATTCTCGAATGTATCCCGAGCTTCGGCCTGGAGAAGTTCAGCTTTTGCCTTTTCCAGCAACGCCGGGGTCACTTTTGATTCTGTAATGTCCCAAAGAATGTGCGATAGTTTTTGCACATAATAAGTGTGTCCTCCCACATAAT
>PCSG01000178.1:0-3917 GCA_002772195.1 Desulfobacterales bacterium CG23_combo_of_CG06-09_8_20_14_all_51_8
TCGGAAAAAGGCCGTTTCATGACATTTCCGAAACTATGATGCCGCCAGAACTGGTCCGCATAAACTTCGCCGTCCCAACTGATGCACCCGATGCCCCGTCCGGAGTTATTGCCTTCGTTCATCTTGAGAAGCGTCAGCACTTCTTCGGCCCGCTTCGGATCTTCCTTCAAGAGCCGGAGATAGACATAGGGGCCGTCCGCATGGTTGTCCACGGTCAGCACTTCTTTTTCTTTGCCCCGGTCATGCAGGTCCCGGGTGCGGTCCATGATCAGGTCCACAGCTTTGCGGGTTTCCTCTAGAGACAGATCGTCTTTGACCAGTTCCGACCCCCGGCCTGCATATACCAGATGGTAAAAGCAGATGCGCGGAATGTCCCGCTCTTCCAGAATATCGAACATGGCCGGGATATCAAAGACATTGAACCGGTTGATGGTGAAGCGCAGTCCCACCTTGATGCCGGCCGACTGACAGTTTTCAATGCCTGCCAGGGCTGCGTCAAAGGCTCCGTCCACGCCCCGGAACTTGTCGTTGATTGCTTTCATTCCGTCCAGGCTGATGCCCACATAGGAGAGGCCGATGTCCTTGAGCACCCGGGCCATGTCCCGATCGATGAGGGTTCCGTTGGTGGAGATGACCGCCCGCATTCCTTTTTCCACGGCGTATCCAGCCAGTTCGGGAAGGTCTTTGCGCTCCAGGGGTTCACCGCCGGAAAACAGCAGCACCGGCACATCCATGGCGGCCAGATCATCGATGACCTGTTTCCCTTGGCAAGTGGACAATTCGTTTTTTTGAATCCCGGCCTTTGCATGGGCATAGCAGTGAATGCATTTTAAATTGCACTGCCGGGTGATATTCCAGACCACCACCGGGTTTTTATCAATGGAAAACTGGAGCAGGTGGGACGGGAGTTCTTTGGACCGGCGGCCGTAGCGCAGGGCGTCTGATGGCTCGACCGTGCCGCAGTAAAGCTTGGATATTCCGATCATGGGAATGTTGGTTACTCCGAATGGGTTGAATCAGGTTAGATTTCAGGGTTAACGGTTTTCGGAAACACCCTGTGGATGCAGAGAATACGTCTGTTGGATATCGGCTTTGGTAAATTCAGTTTTAATGATCTGATTTAAAAATTTTTCCGGATGGGCCAAGGCGTTTTTGGAAAGAAAAAACCGGTTGCGATGGGTTTTTTCCCGGATCAACTTCAGGCCGTATTCAAAATCAGCGGATATTTTTTCATAAATACCTCTGGCATTCGTCGTGCCGCCGGCCAGATATTCCAGTATTGCGTCAACGGCGTCTTCTTCCAGCACAATGTTAATATCATGTTTGTTGTAAAAGTCTAATTCAATTTTTTTGATCTGATCATAGAAGGATTTGATTTTTTTAACCGCCTGACCGATTTCCGTCACATTGTCGCAATAATAGTCCGCGATTTTGTCAATGCGATATTCGGAAAGGGGCAGCCCATACTGATGGGTGATACTGACGCGATGGTCGTTCAAATAAGTGATGATCGTTTGTCGGTTTTCCGTGTCAATAGCGTTGAAGGTGTCAATGCGCTCGTCGTCGTTATTTCCCTCCAGCCATGCGTCAAGGGTTCGCAGGGGATTTTCGATCACAGGAACAGTCACCGGAAACCGTTTGATGTTGGTGGACGGCAGCCGGGTTTCAAAAGGAATCAATACTTGCTCGATCACGCTGACCAGACCCCGGGCGCCGGTGTTTTCAGCATAGGCTCTTCTGGCCAGAAGTTTAAGGGCGTCGCTGGAAAACCGGATATCAATGCCGTAAGTGGCAAAATCCAGTTTTTTATTGAGCAGGACCGGGTTGTTCGGAGTCTGGAGAATTTTCAGCAGATCCGCTTCTTCCAGGGGCTCAAAAACCGCTTTGACCGGCAGTCGTCCGACAAATTCCGATTCAAATCCATATGCGATCAGATCTTCAGCCTTGACCTGCCGGATCCGGTCGGCTTTGGATTGGCCTGTATTCTGCCTGGACCCGAATCCGATTTCCTGGGCGCTGGTTCTCTTTTTGATAATGTCATCTAAGCCCGAAAACGCGCCGCTCATGATAAACAGGATGTTTTTGGTGTTGATGGAGCGTTTTTCCCGCTTGCCGGTTTTGCGGAACTGTTCCACCTCCTGGATCATGGAAATGGGGTCATGGGGCACTTTGAGTTCCACGTCGGTTTCTTCCATGGGTTTGAGCAGGGCCCGCTGAACGCCGGTCCGGGATACGTCCAGTCCAATAAGATTGCCGCTGGAGGCGATTTTATCGATTTCATCAATATAGATGATTCCGTATTCGGCGAGCTCGATGTCGTTTTCACTTTCCCGCACCAGGTCCCGCACCAGGTCCTCCACATCGCCGCCCACGTATCCGGTTTCGCTGAATTTGGTGGCGTCGCCCTTGACAAAGGGGACTCCCAATTTGTTGGCGATGAGTTTGATGATGTAGGTTTTCCCGACGCCCGTCGGCCCCAGCATGAGGACATTGTTTTTGATGCCGCCGGAGATGTTCAGATGACGTCCTTCGGTCGATTGCTGATATTTGATGCGGTTAAAATGGGTGCAGACCTTGGTGGCCAGGACCTGCTTGGCCAGATCCTGCCGGATCACGTACTGATCCAGATAGGCGATGAGTTCTTCCGGTTTTAAGTCAAAATTGATGGATTTGATTTTTTTTCGGGAAAAATCATCGGTTTCCAAACGTTCTACGTGGGGCATGACAATGGGTGAAATCATTTTCACCTGGTCCCCGTATTTTTTGCTCAGAAATTCGCCGATTTCTTTTTCAATATCTTTGGGATTGGGTATTTTTTCAGTGTGTATATTCATAATGGTAAGATTATAACCATACCCCGAAGACAATGCAAGGGCAGGGACCAAAATTTCATAGGCGTGATTTCTCCGCTGATGAATGCATTGAGAAATAAATTAATGGACAATGAGGGCGCTTTATTGTATCAAATAAATTAAAAGCATCGTTGATGATAATTCCCCTCACCGGTTTTAAGCAGACACTTCTGCGGCATGTTCAATCTCAAGAACGGAGTCAATAACTTAAACTCAAAAAAAGGAGGCGATCATGACCAACAGTGTTTACAAATTCATCGAATTGGTGGGAACCAGCGCGACGTCCTGGGAGGATGCGGCCAAAGCCGCCGTGGAAAAAGCATCTCAGTCTCTTCGGGACACGCGGGTGGCTGAAATCAAGGACCTGGACATGAAGCTGGAAGATGGCAAGGTGGCGCTATACCGGGCGACGGTCAGGCTGTCTTTCAAGTATCAGGGGTAGAAAACGCATAAAACAACTACCCGAAAACAATTAGGAAGAGAGAAAACAAAAAAAACGGTTTGACGCATCTGATGCGCAACCGTTTTTTTTGTGGTGCCGAGGGACAGAATCGAACTGCCGACACGGGGATTTTCAGTCCCCTGCTCTACCGACTGAGCTACCTCGGCCCGAAAAGTATTTGTTGTATTATGAGAAACCAGAATTCCTGTCAAGGGTTTTTTAATGCATTTTCAACGCATATCCCCAAACAAATGCTGAATCAGGGCGCAGGCTGAAATAGATGCGGTTTCCGCCCTTAAAATCCTGGGACCCAGGGAAGCGGGGACATATCCGCAAGACTTTGCCTGAACGATCTCATGATGAGAAAATCCGCCTTCAGGGCCTAAAAGGACAAAAATCTTTGATGGCCTTTCCCTGGCGGGAACCAGGGTCTGGCCCAATGCGGCGGTTTCGTTTTCATAGAAAATAATTTTTAAATCAAAGCCGGTGATTTCTTCCATCGCCCGGGAAAACCTTATTGGCGCCAGAATCTCCGGCATCCGGGTCCGGCGGCACTGTTTGGACGCCTCTATGGCGATCGCTTCCCATCGCTGGATGCGGGGGTCCGTTTTTTTTGTGTCCGG
>PCSG01000178.1:3943-5280 GCA_002772195.1 Desulfobacterales bacterium CG23_combo_of_CG06-09_8_20_14_all_51_8
GCTCGCTGAGCACCGGTATCCACTGCGTGATGCCGATTTCCGTCAGGTGACGGACCAGCATATCCATTTTTTTGTCTTTTAAATACCCCTCGCCCACCGCTATCTGAACAGGGGATTCCGTGTTGGTTGCATGTTGATCGAGGATCGTCACAGACACCCCGGCTTTTGAGACGCCGATGATTTCCGCGTCGTACTCTATGCCGGTCCCGTCAATAAGAAGAATGGAATCTCTCGGCTTTAATCGAAAAACTTTGGTAATATGCTGTGCTTCCTGCCCGGCAATTACCGGAAAATCTTTTATAATTTCAGAATGTTCGATAAAAAACCGTTTCATTTGAATGCATTATGACGGGATTTTGCAGTTGAATAAAATGGCTTTTAAGCCTTTGTGGGAACCTGAAAGTCGGTCACAATCATAGAAATGAACTGATGATATAGCAACTTCAAATTTTATAAATCAGGATCCGGGCGCCCCAAGGTGCTTTTTGAGGGATTTGAAATCCTTATGCATTCGTCGGCGCAATGGCCTGCGACAAGCAATTCCCTGTTAGCAATTCCCTTGACACCCGAACCCCCATATGAGATATTTAATTGACGTAATATTCAGTTAATTTTAATGTCTGAATTTATGTGTCAGACTTCGGAACAGGGGGGGGGTATAAAATGACTGAGACCCATCAAAACGGTCGAAAGGATCAGCAGCAGGTTCCCGGGGATGCGAAAAACCCATCTCAGGTTTCCGAAAATGACGCAGACATTATTGAACTTTCAGATATCGCCATCGGCATCACCCAGGAAGATGACGTGATTGTGGAGCTGACCGAGGAAGTTATCGGGGAGGCGTTTGTCGGATTTTCAGGGGCCACCAGTGAAGTCCTTCAGGATGATCAGCGTGAGATGGATCTTTCTCACGCCCGGCCGGGCACCGATCCATCAGGTAATTCGGCCTCCGGAATCAAACAAGGCGACGGTTCGGAAGATGTTTCCGGCGCAGTTGTTAATGAGGATGAAAATTCTGAAGAAGATATCAGCCGGGAACTGGATAAGTATTTTGGTACGGAGGATGATCGGACCGTTCCTGAAAAGCCAGCACCTGCGGCTTCCCGATCGGCAGATTCAACAGTTCCGGACCGGCCGAAGGGCAAACCCGAAGCCATCCGTTCGGAAGAAATCCGGATTTCTTCTACGCATCTGGATGAGGCCATTGAGCGGGTGATCCGGAAAATGTTTGCGGAGAAAATCAACCGGGTTCTTGACGATGTCATTGAAAGAACCGTATCCGAGGAGATCAGTCAGCTACGGGATTACCTGCTCGGCGTGTCCGGGAAAAAATAGCC
>PCSG01000178.1:5348-8202 GCA_002772195.1 Desulfobacterales bacterium CG23_combo_of_CG06-09_8_20_14_all_51_8
CCCCTTCTTCTTTAATTTTTTTGACCAGCGGAACGAATTTCACAGGAAGAACCCATGGAAGCGACATTAAATAAAGGATATGAACCCCATGAAGTGGAAAAAAAGTGGTACACCTTCTGGGAAAACAACGGTCTGTTCAACGCATCTGAAACCGGTGACGGGTCTGATTATGCCATCGTGATCCCGCCCCCCAATGTGACCGGTGTGCTGCACATGGGGCATTCTTTGAATATAACGTTGCAGGATATCTTGTGCCGTTATCGCCGCCTGCGGGGCGATAATGTGCTCTGGATGCCGGGCACGGATCATGCCGGCATCGCCACTCAGAATGTGGTGGAGCGGGATTTAAGCGCCCACGGGATTGACCGGCATCAACTGGGCCGGGAAAAATTTATCGAAAAGGTCTGGGAGTGGCGGAAAACCTATGGGAGCGCCATTATCAATCAGCTGAAGAAACTTGGGGCATCCTGCGACTGGCGGCGGGAGCGCTTTACCATGGATGAGGGCCTGTCCCGGGCCGTGAAAAAAGTTTTTGTTCAGCTCTATGAAGAGGGACTGATTTACCGGGGAAACTATATCATCAACTGGTGCCCGCGGTGCATGACGGCCCTGGCGGACCTGGAAGTGGAACACGAGGCCGTAGACGGGCATCTCTATCATATCCGTTATCCCCTGGTCGGCGGCGGAGATGGTCCGGTGGTGGCCACCACCCGGCCGGAAACCATGCTGGGAGATACAGCGGTGGCGGTGAATCCCACAGACAGCCGCTACACATATCTGGCAGGAAAGGAGGTGGACCTTCCCTTGACCAGCCGGAGGATTCCGGTGATCGCGGACGCCTATGTGGATATGGAATTCGGCACGGGTGTGCTCAAAATCACGCCGGCCCATGACCCCAATGATTTTGAAGTAGGCCGCAAGCATGACCTTGAATCCGTCAAAGTCATCGGAGATGACGGCATCATGACCCCGGATGCCGGAAAATACGCGGGTCTGGATCGGTTTGACTGCCGAAAGGCGGTTTTAAAGGACCTTGAGGCCCAGGGCTTGCTGGTCAAAGTGGAGTCCTATAATCATGGGGTCGGGCACTGTTATCGGTGCCATACGGTGGTGGAACCCAATCTGTCAAAACAATGGTTCGTCAAAACCGGGCCTCTGGCGGAAAAAGCAATGGCTGCGGTAAAAAACGGCCAAACAAAAATAATTCCGGAAAAATGGGCGAATGATTATTTCGTGTGGCTGGAAAATATCCGGGACTGGTGCATTTCAAGGCAGATCTGGTGGGGCCATCAGGTTCCGGCATGGACCTGTGGCGGATGCGGGGAAGTCATTGTCGCCGAAAACCTGCCGGGCGTTTGCCCGGTGTGCGGAAGCGCGAACCTGGTACAGGACCCGGATGTCCTGGATACCTGGTTCAGTTCCGCCCTGTGGCCGTTTACGACCATGGGATGGCCGGACAATACGCCCTTATTGAAAACATTTTATCCCACTTCCGTGCTGGTGACGGGATTTGATATTCTGTTTTTTTGGGTGGCCCGGATGATGATGATGGGTCTGCATTTTATGAAAAGTGTGCCGTTTTCGGATGTGTATATTCACGCCCTGGTGCGGGATGAAAGTGGCAAAAAAATGAGCAAATCCACGGGCAATGTCATTGATCCGCTCACGGTGATTGAAAAATACGGAACGGATTCCCTGCGATTTACCCTCACGGCGTTTGCGGCCCAGGGCCGGGACATCAAACTGTCTGAAAAACGCATCGAAGGATACCGCAATTTTATCAATAAGCTGTGGAATGCGGCCCGTTTTTCTTTCATGCATATCCATGAAGAGGACGCAACCAGCGATTTTTCCGGATTGTCCCTTCCGGACCGGTGGATTCTCGACCGCCTGAAAACCGTCACCAGAGACACGGCGGGCGCTCTGGATACCTATCGATTTAACGACGCGGCCGGCGCGCTCTATCAGTTTGTCTGGCATGAGTTCTGTGACTGGTATCTGGAATTCATTAAACCCGCTCTTTACGGAAATAAAGGCGCCGGGGAACAGGCATCATCGAAAAAAGTCCTGTGGCGGGTACTGCATGATCCCCTGATTCTACTGCATCCCATCACTCCCTTTGTCACCGAGGAAATCTGGCACACGCTGCCGGGCACAGAAGGGTCGATTATGAAAGCGGCTTTCCCCTCGGATGCGTCGGAATTTAAAGAGATGGCGCTTGATCCGGCGGCGGTCACTGAAATGTCCCTGATTATGGCTGTTATCAACAGCATCCGCAACATCCGGGGCGAAATGAACATTTCGCCCTCCCGGGTTCTTTCGGTTCTGATTCAATCATTGGATGACCCCACAAAAAATATCTTGACGGAAAACCAGGAATTTATCATCAACCTCGCGAGACTCGAAGAACTGCGCATTGAAACCGTCGGGGAAAAACCTAAAGGGACCGCCACGGCCATTGTGGATCAAGCCGTGGTTTCCGTATTTTTAAAAGGCATTATTGATTTCGGCGCTGAAGCGGGGCGTCTTGAAAAAGAAATTTCAAAAATTGACGTGGAAATCGACAAGCTGAACCGGAAGTTGAGCAATCCCGGGTTTGTGAATCAGGCTCCGGCCCCGGTGGTGGAAAAGACAAAAGACCAGTTTGCGGAAAATGTGGAAAAAAAAGAAAAACTGGCCGTCAACCTGAAACGAATTCAATCCATCCAGAGCGAGTAATCTATGAATGCATGGAAAAGCAGGGTGCTGTCCGTCCATACGGACCATCTGATTGATCTTGCCATTGCCGAGGATGTGGGCTCCGGCGACATCACCACGGAGCATCTTCCGAATCCCGGGGCCAAGGGGAGAGGGG
>PCSG01000429.1:0-1405 GCA_002772195.1 Desulfobacterales bacterium CG23_combo_of_CG06-09_8_20_14_all_51_8
TTAGTCTTTTTTTCATGGTCGTTTTTCTCCTTTTCTATTTTATGTTTTTAGGTTAAATTTTTTATCTTTGCTTACTTCTGGGTCAAGGGGCTACCCCTTCGTTCAAGATAATAACCTCAACCCGTCTGTTCTGCTCCCGTCCTGCTGCGGTATCATTGCCGGCCATCGGGGATTCCTCTCCAAATCCCCTGGTTGTAATACGACTCCTGCTGATCTCTCGATCGACCAGCTTATCACTCACGGCATTGGCCCGTTCCAGGGAAAGGTCGAGGTTCGTTCCTTCCGTTCCCGTACTGTCGGTATAGCCCTCAATAAGCACGTTGCGGTCAGGGTATTCCTTCATAAAAGCAGCCAGTTTGTAGATTTCATAATCAGCCGCGGGAGACAGGGTGGCTGTGCCGGTGGCAAACATTACATCGCCTATGGTCAGGACGATACCCCGCTCAGTCATCCTGCCCTTCATGGCGGTAATCTCTTGTTCCAGCTTATCCGCCTTGGCCGTTGCCATTTCAGCTTTCTGAGTTTGAGATAAGGCTTCCACATTCGATTTTCTGGCCTGCTCGCTTGAGGCTATCGCCTGCGCATTTGACTCTCTGGCCCGTGCATCCGACTCTCTGGCCTCCGTATTTGCTATTTGGGTTTTCTGTGTTTGGGCCCAGGCTTCCGCATTCGATTTTCTGGCCTGCTCGCTTGATGCTATGGCCTGCGCATTTGACGCCCTGGCATCCCAATTCGACTCTCTGGCTTCCCTTTTCGCTGTTTGCTCGCGAGCAGAAGTTTGAATAATCAACTGTTCGGTTTCCCGACTGAGAGCTATTTTTTCATTCTCCACCACCTGTTCCTCGGCGACGGCAACGGCGATCTGGGTTTTCCTTTCCGCCAGATAGGCCAGATGATCCATCTCATCGAACTCTTCGGCCTGAGAGGCCATCTCAACAGCCCTGCCGGCATCCCTAAGGGGAACCTGGGCATAAGTTTCCACATTCGGGTTCGCCTTGGCGCTGGCATACGCTGCTTTAGCATTCGCTAAACGTTCCCTTGCCATTATTTCCTGATTGGAGGGTCCGCATCCCGCAAAAATCAATAAGAAAGGGATGAGCAAACCGACTCCGACTTTAATCACGCTGTGCATTTGGTTAGTCATTTTTCGTTACTCCTTATAATTTAATTATCTGGATGTGCGCTCAAGGTCTTGGCGCAGTTCCCCGATATTTTGACGCATCTGATTCGCATCCGTCTTTGCTTTTTCGGCTTTGGCCGCGATACGGGCATAGTCGGCATCGACCGTCGCCTTCTCCGCAAGGCGGGTGGCCTTTAGATACTCTTCGGCTGTAAACGCCGAATTCGCCTGCACAAGTTTATTCTCGGCATTCCTCACATCTGCGGTAATATTTGTGCTCGCATT
>PCSG01000429.1:1418-2666 GCA_002772195.1 Desulfobacterales bacterium CG23_combo_of_CG06-09_8_20_14_all_51_8
ACGCTGATGGCTTTTTCGCTCTCGGATATTTTAATGGTTGCGATGGAACGGTTGCCGCTGGAGGCGCAGCCCACCATCAGCAGCATGGCAAGGACCCCCATGAAAAATATAGAAAAATTCAATTTCCGGTTTGAAGTTTTGTTTTGCATTGGATTACTCCTTATTATTTGTTTATGGTTTATGATAGATGCGCCCCCGGTTTCCCGGACCAGACGTTATCGACGGCGGCCTTTGCGGTCCCGCAAAAGACCGATAATTTGTTCAGCCACTGCCACCCCCAAGGTCACATTCGAAAGCGTGCGGCGCACCCCGCCCCAGAAATCTATGATCTCGATATGGACCAGCCGGCGGCGCAGATCACAACATATGGCCAGACGATCCTTGGCCTCCTCAATGGATTTCAGTTCCAGGTCGAAAAACATGCCGTGTCCTTCTTCAGTTCGGTCAGGCTCTGGTCAAAAGCCGACTGCTTTCGTTTAAGATGCCGGCCCAGTGTTATAAAGGTGCCCGACCCCGCCAATAGGCCGATCGCGGCTGCGGCAACGAGACCATAAAGCCTCCATTCAGGCGCCAAAATGTAAACACCGACCAGAACCAGCAACAGAAGCCCAAGCATTAAAAAGGCCACCCCGATGCTGGCTAAAAGCAATGCCTGAACAAAACGAATCTTGGTCTCGCGCAATTCCAACGCCAGGAGTTCCAAACGATCCTGGAGGATTTGAACGGCTATCCCGCCAAGCCGGCCGGCTGCGCTTGTGTGCCCGGAAATGATCAGCGGCCATCTGTCCATGTTATTTCCGGGACATGACCCAGCCCAGGAACAGGCCGGCAATTAAAGTGCCGCCGATAGCATAGTATGGTTTTTCGTGAACGAACTCGTCAGCGGCCTGGACTTTTTCCAGGAGTCGGTCTTCAAGCTCGCCATACTCCGTTTTGACTGATTTCAGTCGTTCCTCCAGGGCAGACCTCGCTGATTTTATCTGATCGTCGAGTTCTCCGGAAGTCGCGTCAACGAGGGCCTGGGCATGGTCCAATATCTGTCGCATTTCTTTGCGCATTGTTTTGGCATTATCTTGTGTTTTTGCCATGTCGTATACTCTCCTCAAATTTAATTTTTGACATATAAACATCTTGTAGCAGGCTAGTCATTAACTCGGTGTCGTCGATGGCAAGATCCGTGCCGGCATTGCCGCTCGGTGCCTTTGATTTGTCAAACTCAGCATTCCAATTGCCGAGTTTGTTGACCAC
>PCSG01000429.1:2689-14406 GCA_002772195.1 Desulfobacterales bacterium CG23_combo_of_CG06-09_8_20_14_all_51_8
TCTCACTTGCAGTCATTGGATTCTGACCTTTCTTTAAATGGTTCCGTGCAAGGCACGGTATTTGAGACGAGACGAAGAATGGATTTTATAACCTCTATCAAATTCTGCCCAATACGAGCAGGATCACGAGAATAACCACTACCAGCCCGACCCCGCTGCTGGGTACATACCCCCATGAGCGGCTATGGGGCCAGATCGGTATTATTCCCACAAGCGCCAGTATCAGAATTATGAGTAGGATTGTGGAAAGTGACATTTGTGCGTCTCCCATGTGAATGATAATAAAACTGCCGCTGAAACAGCCGGCAACGGCAGGCTTAGTTGGTCTTGGGTTCGGTTTTCTCAACAATCTCGGCGTCGAAACTGACGTTGACTAAAAATAAAGAAGCCACAATTGTTATCAGTGCCGTGCGATACATTATTTTCATGGTGCTTTTTCTCCCTTTCTTTGCTGTAATTTATTTGCAGTTCCCGGAAACCGTTTCCGGGCGATTCATTTCTTCACTGCCATTAATAATTCAATTGTCGTGCCAGGGTTCAAACACTCGGGGTTATAGCGTCTATCATTTTGATTTTTAAGAATAATCGGTTCAAAAATAGTTACAGGGCAGTCGTTAACAGTCATGAAAAAACGGTCATATTTGGCCGATGGTCTTATTTGGCCCTTCTCGGTAGGACAAGAGAATTTATAAAACAAATTCTCTGTATCAACAGACCCGCCAGTTAACGGTCTAACTCGACTGGCTTAAAAAAATCCGCGATATCCAAATAGCAGAACAGAAATGGTCGGTTGATCCGGAACACGGTAAGATTTTAGGTTTCCATAAATTCAGGTTTTTCCCCGCCAAAGAATTATCCAAATACCCATGCCCGTCATTTTTTAGCCAAACGGTTGACTCCTTCCTGAATGCGGCTTTCAATTTCTTTATATTTTTTATCCACATAGGCGATGTCATTGATACGATCAGGATCATTGTCGATGTCAACGGGATCCAGAATTTCGGTACGGATTTTGGCAGGCAGCGGAATGTGCATGGGAAAGGCTTCAAGGGTAATGCCAAAAGGAAAGCCCAGAATCAGGGGAGCCATGTCACATCGAAACAGTTTTTTCAGGAGAAGTATTTTTGCCAGGTTACGGCCTTCGGACAGTACAAACACCGTGTCAGGTCCGCCGGTGGTCGCCACCGGTACAATCGGCACGCCGGAGCGAATCGCCTGGCGGATAAAGCCTTTTCGGCCGTCAAGTACCACCGTATCGCGCTTTTTCCACGAACGCATGGAATCCACTTCTCCGCCCGGCCAGATGACCACATCGTGTCCGGCTGAAAACGCCGCCCCTACCGATTCACGATTGGCCGGAATCACCCCGGCATTGCGAAAATACGTCCCGAGGCCCGGCATGGCCATCAGCACATCGTGGGCCGTGCCATGAAGGACCCGCCGGCCATGGAAATGCCGGTACCACTCGGCGCACAGAGTCCATGCGTCCATGGTCAGCCAGGTTCCCGAATGAATGCCGATAAGCATGGATGCCGAATCCGGCAGACGTTCCCAGCCGGTTGTCTCCGAACGGAAATAATAGTCCAGCAGAAAGTCCCATACGATCATCTGCCGGTCCATCGCTTCGATATTCTGGGGTGCGACCGACCAGTTTTCGGTCCGGTGGCTGATGAATTCTTTGATGGATCGACCCAACCGTTTTCTTCGGTTTCTTTCTGACAGTCGTCATCAAGGGATACCTGTTTACGCAAGGGAGTGGCGAGGCCCATCACTGCCCCATCAGACAAAATCTGGCCGGTATTGATCGGTTTGGTCATGGAAGCGTGCATGGCATTTCCCCCTTTTATTGCAGTTTCTTTGTTTGAAATCTCAATCATCATGACTTTGAGCTCGTCGGTCATTGCGTTCATTTGTCGTCGCATGGTTTCGATTTCGATGCCGATGAGCCGCCGGACTTCCGGATGTGAGCATCCGGCAAGGTCCGCTGAAGAAATGGATGGCCGATACCGTCTGCACATCACCCTATAATGATCGATTTTCCTGTATGGCGGCAGGGCAATATTGATCCCCCGGAGGCCTTTTGTCAGGGGAATGCTCAGACCGAAGGGCAGATTGACCTGAATACTCCAGGATTCAGCGCCCTGATGGACCATCAGGCAGATGCTGGCGTCCGCCTTTATCGCGGCCGTGATCATGCCTTTGGATCGAAACGGAGCCACATAATCCTCAAAAGACAGCAGGCAGTTTGCGCCTTCGGGTGCGGTGCCGGTCAGTCCGATTTTTTTGCTCTTCAGCAGGGCCACGATATCATCGACGGTGTCGGCATCCGTGGGGGTCCCCAGCACCCGCCGGTAGTAATCTTTGAGGCCTGGAATTAAGAACAGCGCTTTATGCGGGAAGATGCCGCCGACAATGTCGCCGTAGCCATTGTCGATGACAAATTGTCCCACAACCGCCACCAGGGGAATCCACGCGACGCCAGGGCCATGGGAAACCACCGCAACCACCGGTTTGCCGTCAGTGGGAAGCAGCGCTTCCGGATTGATGAGATCGCTTTTTTTGACCAGGTTGTTTAAAACAAAATCGGTGAAGGGTTTAAATTTTTTAATTTGTACGCCTTTTCCGGTGCCGCCGTTAAAATGGTGTCCTCTGGTTTTGAATGCTTCAACATTTTTATTCGCTTGGGGTGTCATGGGGTTTTTTCTCTGTCCTCGTCAAAAACAATTTCTATTTTAAAGTTGATATAAGGGGTGCACTCGTAGTCTCGTTGTTGGGGAAATTCCAGGCCGGGGGTGATTTCCAGAAACAGCCATCGGGAGTGCAGGAGTTGCCGGTAAGTGAATTCAGTGGTGTATTTTGCTTCATGCGCGTGGGGCGTTTCGGGCCACTCGCCTGAAGCACCCAGACGATACCCGCGGTGCGTGGTGAGTTCCCTGAACAGGCTGAAAGATTGAGCAGGCGTCACGCCGTTATTGTTTTCTTCCCAGGTCACTCGGCTGATGGCGCGGAACAGCCAGTCAGTCCAAAGCAGGCGGCTCCAGCGTAATTCCGAAGTCTCGGTTACGCCGTCGTCCGTAAACCATGCGGCCGACTGGCTGAGGCGAAGTTCCCAGATCGGAAACGGAAGAATGATCCGTCCCCGCAACCGTCCGAACACCTGGGACGGACTGCTAAGGCGAACGCCCAAATCCGAGGTGAGCCGTCGGCGCTCATCATGTTTAAGGATGTATCGAAGCGCGGCATCGGGTTCCGAATCTTTCGCCGCTTCTGCAATGACGCTGCCTTTGTCCGGCTCGTCCGCTTCAAAGGAATCGTCCACAACGATTTGAAAGCGATTTTTCAGTTGTGGCAGGGAGAGACGGAGCCTGACTTCCGTAAGCAGGGATGCGCCGTCATTTTTGTGCCAGCCCAGCCCCATGCCGAGCCTCAGGCGGGTGTACCGGTTTTCGTCATCCAGCCGCTCGTCGCCAAAGAAGCTGTCAACCCGATCTGCCGCATCCAACATGCCCGTGGACGCGCTGCCTTGCCAGATATCCCACTGGCCGGGGTCGGACAGCCGGTTCATCCAGCCTCTTTTCTCGCTATCCGATAGTGGGGACGGTTCTGACTGTTTCTGTTCAACAGCCCCGGAGGATTCCTGTTCGCTATGAACCGGTTCTACCCAAAAAACAGTCAACAGAAACAATATCGAAAACGGTATATTGTGAAAAAAGACGATAGTCTTAGGAAAGAATGGCATTCCATCAAAGCCTTTTAAATTATTCTTTCGTGGTTCTCATATATTTAATGACGGCTTAAAGAATTATTGGTTTTTTAACGCGACCGGCAAACACGGTTAATTCAATAACCATCAATAGTAATTTAATATTCAACTCTTGTGCCAGGTTTTTATAATTTAAGCTCGCGTCACCCACTATTCTGATTTTTAAGAATAATCAGTTCGAAAATTATTTGTAGTGCGGTCGGAAAAGGCCCTACAAAAAGGGCCATATTTACCGTGCGGCCATATATGAACTTTTTTCAGGGTTGGTTGGCATTGTGGGATGGGGTTGTGGGGAAAACTTTGAGGACGGCTGTGCGAGGCTTGAGGCCTTTTCCCGACGGCGCTGAATGTCTTCGGCTTGAGCGGCGCACAGGCAGGCGCCGAAAATGAAAATACACCCGCAAAGATAAATCCACAGCAGCAAGGCCATGATTCCACCGAAAGCACCATAAATCACATTTAACGTGGCGAAGTTCTTCAGATAGATCACGAATAGACTTTCGACCGCCTGCATGAGAGCCGTAGCGCAAAGGGCGGCGACCCAGACTTCGGCAAATCGTGTTGGCCGGCGCGGAGCAAGCCTGTAAAACAGGCTCAGGCTGAGGAACACCACCAATAAGGGGACAAAAAAGCTCCACAAGGCATAAACCCAGGATCTGAAATCATTCACCGGAAAGAGCCAATCCTTCGCCATTTTCGCCAACACCGGCAACCCGAGGGCCAATAGGACCGCGCTGACCATGAGGGCGAGAAAAATCAAACTTTTGAGAGGCAGTCGCCACCAATTGTAGGCTTCGGAACCCCAGGCCCGGTTGGTGGCGGAGATTAGTGCGGTGAAGAATTGCATGGCTGACCAAACAAGCATGAGAAATGCGATCGCACTCGCTTGCCCGCGCGCTTTGATCACACCGGCGATGGTATCAAAAATGTAACTCTGCATTTCACCGCTAATCGGGATGTAAGTTTCAACGAAAGCAATGACCTCCGTTTCGGCCAGGTTCCGGTCAACAAAGACTGAGGCAATGGTGACGAAGATAACGATTAAAGGAAACAGCGAGAAGAACACAAAATGGGCAAACGCTCCCGCCGACTGCGACCCGTCTATCTCCGAAAACTTTTTCACGGCAAGACAGAGTATCCCCAAAATCCTGCCGGTCTTTTTGTCAAGCCATTTGGCATATCCATCCGGCGCAGTCTTTCTTTGTCGCCGGTTGCGCCGCAACTCCTTTTTTAGTTCCAGAAGCAAAAATGAAATAACGCCCAACGCAAATAGCTGGAAACAATCAGCAAGAGACATAGAGGTTCCTCCTTCGCCATTCTGCAATCCGCCTCTACTTCTGTCCTCTCTTAAAGGGTTTCAATCAAAGGTTTGATCATGCGTGCAAGATTTTCCCCCATGAAAATCATCCCCTGATCACCGGGATGCAGAAGATCCGGTGAAAGCCCCCCAATATCTTTTAAAACATCGGACCCTTCAATCAAATACACGTTTTCACAAGAACAATTTTGAACCGCTTTGCGTAGCGCTTCCCGATAATCCTCAGGCGACCCTTTATCTTTCATACCGATAAAGGTATCGCCGAACTCTCGTGAATAGGGAAGGATCGTAATGCAGACAACGGGTCGATGCGGGGTTGAACGGCAGATGGTGTTGATCATATAGGATGCCCGTTCATAAAAAAAAGAAAGCGGGAATTTGAGCATATTGACGGAAAGGGCCAGTGTCGCGAAATCCCAGTCTTTTCGCTCAGCAATATAATCCGCGATTTCAGATTCGCAAAACGCCGAACCGCTGCTTCCGAGATTGATGACATCCGCGCCAAGACGGATGCCGAGCTGCTCCACATAAGTTAAATGCGGCGCAGTGGCATGGCCGCTGTCGGTAATTGATGTGCCGTAAGCCAAATATCTCAACCGGGGCAGTTCATCACGCTTTGGGGGCCGGCAATGATTGCCGGCAATGCCGTGTATAAACATTGCATCCCCGGCCATGAGAAGCCGGCAAACATCCGGAGAAAAGGAAAGGTCTGATAATTTGGCCTGGTCATACAGATTCATCTGATCCGGCATCGATACATGAATAACAGATATGTCCTGTTTAATTTCATATCTTTCCAGGCTCTGAAACGGACCATAAAACACATCAACGGTTCCAAGCCCTTCCGGGCATGAAAGTTTTATACTGACCGGCTGGTCGCTCACAAATCGAATTTCCGCGCAGGACGGGTGACACATCTGGGATTGGGCGTCGGAATTGAGTTTCACCCGAACTGCTTCCGGGACGCGCTGCATCCGGAGTCCGGAAAGGCCCCGAACAGAAACAAGGTCTTCGATATTATGCAGTTCAACGTTTTGGTAAATCACTGCCGGGGTCCTTCTTAAATCTGGCTTACTTTTTGGTTGTGTCCTTAATTCCTTTCTTCCCCCCAGTCATCGGTCCTTGCCCATGGCTATTGCCCTTACCCTTACCCTTGCCCTCACCATGACCGTCTTTCGGTCCCTGGCCTTTTGGTCCAGTTCCATCTTTATTTGGCATATTACTCACCTCCTTCCTGATACAGATTCAATCGGTTCAGATTGATGCATTTTGCAGTATTCAGACGCTGTTGCTGTCTTATTTTTGCATGGCTGCCCTGTTTGGGTCAGCGCAAAACACCTTCCCGGGTCTTCAACGGGAAGTGCTTTTACGCTTGCTTTTTTCTTTTTTGGGGGTGTTTTTCTCTTTTCGGCTTCTAAAAATCCTGCCGGGTCCCGATCTCTGCCATCATAAACGATTGGCTTGATGGAAATTTCCGAGGTTTTCGCTAAATTATAAAGATGATTCAACTCATCTTCAAAATTTTTCAAAATAGTGTCCGGGTCAGGAACCAGTCCTGCATCCGTAACAAAACCAATTCCGATTTTACCGGCATAGCTGAAAATACTGATCCCCATGCCGACCCGACCAGCTCTGGGGACCCATCCGATAAAATTTTCAACCTTCTTCCCCGAAAAATAAAGCGGCGTCTGAGGACCGGGGACATTGGTCATAACCGTTGTCGCCTTATTCCCAAAAAAGTTGGAGGCTGTTTTGGCGATGGCGGCGGATGATATGCCCAGCGCGCTTAAAACCATGAACGCAACAACCGCGTCCGGCGATTGTTTGAGATGATCCATGCATTTTTTAACTTCTCTTAAGCGAAAAATCGGGTCTTCGATATATACCGGCAAAGCAAGGAAAACCAGACTGAATTTATTACCCAGCTCAAATTCGGTCCCGGGTTCACGGATGTTGACAGGAATCGCAGCGCGCAGTTCAATTTTCTGAACCCTGTCGCCTCGCATAATCAGATACCGTCTTAACGCACCGGTTACCGAAGCAATCAGCACATCATTGACCGTGGCATCAACCGCTTTACCGATGGTTTTAACTTTTTCCAAAGATATGAGATTCGACCAGGCGACGCACTTTCGAACGCCCAATGGCCCTTTTAAGCAGGTTTTGGGGTCAAAAGGCATCATGGTAAGCTTAGCCAGAACCACTGCCATGTCAACAGACAGGCGGGAAGTGCTTTTTATGAGCTTCTTCATATAGGATGGTTCTGACACCACTTTTGACCACTCCTCAATCAGCTTTCCGCCGATTATCCGGGTTTTGTCGATCACTCCGGACACATTCGCCAGCAATTGATCGAGTGGTATGAAAGAAGGCGGTGTCCATTTCTTTTTCTTTTTGGCGCTTTTATCTTCGAATAAGGGGATACCGGGTTTTTTGTCAGTGGTGGAGAGGATAACGTAGACCAGGGCAATGCCATCCGCAATGCAATGATGCAGCCGAAAAAACAAAGCGCTTCCTTTTTTATAATTTTCAATAAGATGACATGTCCACAGGGGTTTGGACTTGTCCAATGGGATGGTCATTAAATCACTGACCATCCTTTGGAGTTCCTGTTTACCACCCGCACCCGGCAGCGCCACACGGCGGAAATGAGACCGGATATCAAAATAAGGATCAAACTCCCAACTGGCGATTCCGTAACCTGATAATGGCATGACAACGCGCTGTTTGAACCGGTCAAACGCACATAACCGATTTTCCAGGGTTAAACATGCTTCATCATAATCCAGTCTTTCTTTAAATTCCATAATGCCGGTAATGATCATCAGATTCGTGGGATGATCCATGTGTAACCAGAAATTATCGGCGTTTGTCATTGTCTCAGTCATAATGCACGCTGTTTTTACTGAATCAAAAAGATAGTGAGTATCTCGTCCTTGATGGCAAAGAAAGCATCCGTCACCTCCGGGTCAAAGTAGACTCCCCGTCCTTCCTTGATAACGGCCAGTGAATGCTCCACACAGAATGGTTCCTTATAAGGCCGCTTAGAGGTCAGGGCGTCGAACACATCCGCGATGGTCGTGATACGGCCAGCAATGGGGATCTCGATACCCTTCAGACCCTTCGGATAGCCGCTGCCATCCCACTTCTCGTGATGGGAAAGGGCGATAGTCTCGCCCATCCTGATGAATTCCGCATCCGAACCCTTGAGGATTTCAGCTCCGATGACGGCATGCTGCTTCATAATTTCCCATTCCGCCGCGTCAAGCCGGGTTGGTTTCAACAATATTCCATCGGGTATGCCGATCTTGCCCAAATCATGCATGGGCGCTGCATAAAGAATGGATTCAATCGTACTTTCGTCCAGTCCCATGCGGCGGGCAAGGGCAGCGGAATAAAGGCTCATGCGCTGGATATGGGCGCCCGTGTCCTTGTCCTTGTACTCAGCAGCCTTGGACAGACGGTAAATCGTTTCCAGCGAAGCGGCTTTTATCATCTCAAAGGCATGCTTTAATTCCTCAGTCCTCGCGGCTACTTCGGTCTCCAGCTCTTTTTGGTAATTACTCACCAAATCGTTGTATGCCTTGACCTTCAGCAGGGACCGGACCCGGGCTAAAATCTCAATCTTTTCAACAGGCTTTGAAATAAAATCATCACAACCGGCTTCAATTCCCTTGACCCGGTCTTCGGTTTCCCGCAATGAGGTAACGAGGATGATCGGAAGAAGTCGATGGGTATTGTCCTGCCGGACCCGTCGGGTAACTTCAAATCCATTCATTTCGGGCATCATGACATCCAGCAGCATCAGATCGATTGGATTCCCGGAAAGTTTGTCCAGCGCCTCTTCACCGCTTGCCGCCGTGATAATTTCATACCCCTGTGGCACAAGATGCGCCTCGAGAAGATCAATGTTCTGGGGCTGGTCATCCACGACTAAGATTACGGGTTTGTCTTTCATCATCGACTTCTTTTGAATTTAACGGTATTGTAAAAAGTCAGTCGATTCATTTAATAAATTGGCTGATTTCTTTCACAAATGTGCGCGTATTGATCGGCTTACCTAGAAATCCGGCGTTAGTGATGTCTTTTATCTCTTCTAAGCCTTCTGTCATTACAGAAGAAGTCACAAAAACAATGGGAATATCGCGGGTCTCTTTGTCTTGACGTAATATTCTGGCGGCTTTGGTTCCGCGCATATCCGGAAGCCGCACATCCATCAGTATGATATCCGGTTTTTCTCTCCGGGCGATGGCAATTCCATCGGCGGCATTTTCAGCTTCAAATACGGTAAAGCCGGCAACCTCCAAAAGGTCTTTTCCCAGCAAAAGATTGTTTGCATTATCATCGACAACCAACGCTTTCTTTCCCATCTCTCACCCCCTTACCAGATACAATCGGCAGCGTAAACAGGACCGTGGTGCCTTTATTAAGCCCCTCTGATTCTACAGAAAGATTCCCGCCGTGAAGCTCAACCAGCTTTTTAGAGAGCGGCAAGCCCAGCCCGGTCCCCTCAGTGACGCGGGAATAAGGGGTATCGACACGGAAAAACCCTTCAAATATTTTTCCCATGTTTTCCGGTGCAAGACCGACGCCTGTATCCCAGACCTTTATTTCTATCTTGGAATCGGCTTTCCTCGTAGAGGCCCGCATGCCGATTTTACCACCCTCGGGGGTAAACTTCACTGCGTTGGAAAGCAGGTTGTAAATGATCTCTTTTACCTTGAGCTCATCCGCCACAATATGCGGCAGGTCTTCGGCGATTTCCAGAATCATTTCCAGCTTCTTTTTACCGACGATATCCGCTACCAGCATTGAAATATCATTTAACAGGCCTTTTATGGAAAAACTGGATAATACCAGATTCATTTTTCCGGATTCCACCTTGGCCATATCAAGTATCTGATTGATCAGTAAAAGAAGGTGCTTTCCGCTGGTCAGAACATTATTAACGTACTTCTTCTGCTTCTCATTCAGCACGCCGAAAGTCTCGTCGTATAATACCTCAGAGAAACCGATAATGGAGTTCAGCGGGGTCCTGAGCTCATGCGACATATTGGCTAAAAATTCAGATTTTACCCGAGCGACGCGCTTTAACTCGGCGGCCAGCGCCGTTAACTCTTCATGGGCCTTTTCCAGCCCGTTTTCTGTCTCCCTGCGTTCGGTGATATCCTCAATTGCCAGGAGAATAATCCGATCTTTTCCCCACACTCTTTTAATTTGGCGGGCATTCAACAGCATGATGCGTCTGCCGATGGCCGCAAAATCGTGTTCAACCTCATAGTCTTCAAAAGTGGTTCTTTTGGGGAGGATGGTTTCCAGAAGCTCCCGCAGCTTGGGGATATTCCACTGCTTATTGCCCAGATCATAGATCAATTGTCCCACAGTCTCTTCAGGGTTTACCTTAAAGACTTCATAAAAAGAGCGGCTGACAGAGACCACCCTTAAATCTTGATCCAGAACTATTAATGGTTCACGTATGGTATTGATGACACTCTCAGAGTATTCGCGGGCTTCATCTTCGGATATTTTAATTGCTGCCAGTTCTTTACGGGCTTTTTCCAGCCCATTTTCTATTTCCCTGCGTGCGGTGATGTCCTCAATGGCCAGAAGAATGATCCTTTCCTTGCCCAACACTCTTTGAATTTGCCGGGCATTCAACAGCATGATGCGTCTGCCGATGGTGGCAAAATCGTGCTCCACCTCATAGTCATCAAAGGTTGTTTTCTGGGGAAGGATGGTTTCCAGCAGTTCCCGCAGCTTGGGGATATTCCACTGCTTATTGCCCAGGTCATAAATAAGCTGCCCCAAGGTTTCTTCAGGCATTACCTTGAAGACGTCATAAAAGGAACGGCTGACGGAGACGACCCTTAAATTTTGATCCAGCGCAATTAAGGGCTCACGCACGGTGTCGATGATGCTCTCGGCGTATTCCAAATTTTTTTTGGTTTTTTTCCAAACCATTTTCTGTCTCCTTGCGATCAGCGATTCCTTGAGCTGACCGCGGATATCAATAGGGCACACGCACCGAGGACACGGTTGATTAAAATACCATTCGCTGGGCTATTTTGTTTCATCGAAAGAGTCCGGAACAACTTAAAAACGCCATTCCGGACCCTTGCCTTGTGCTCCTCTTTATGATGATTTCAATTTGCATCGTCTTTGGTGCTTGATTTCATGTTATTTCTCCTGGTTGTTTTCGGCTTGAATGAATTCGGCAAAGCGCCGTCAATTTTGTTGGTCTTGGACTCGGCCTATTCGACGGTCATGTTGTTGACCACCAGTTTTACTCCGTAAACATCGCTCACGAATTTGGTGGCCAGGTCTTTTTCAGCCGCGTTTTTGGCTTTGCCCGCCAAATTAACCACGCCGTCAGTCGTCGTAACGGTAGTGTTGAGGGCGCTGGTCGAACGATGATACAGCAACGTCGATTTGACCATGGCCGTGATGGACGCGTCATCAATCGATTCGCCCATGGCTTCCATCTTCCCGCCAACCGTTTTTCCGCCTTCCTTGACTGCGTCAGTCATGGCATCCATCTTTTGGCCCATTGTTTTTTCACCTGGCTTCACTGGGGCAGTTAATACGATCATCTCATTTGTAACGCCCTTAACGCCATCCACATCCTTGGCGTATTCG
>PCSG01000429.1:14422-15185 GCA_002772195.1 Desulfobacterales bacterium CG23_combo_of_CG06-09_8_20_14_all_51_8
CCCGTCTTTTGCGAAAACCTCGGTTTTGACGGCATTCACGTTCCGATGGAACAAAAGTGTGGATTTCACTTTGGTAATGAGCCATGCATCCGTGTACATCGCTGGAATCTTACCTTTTACTGCCAACTGGTTGTCCACGCTGACAACTCCGGGCAGACTCGAAACCGTTTCCTGGGCCAGAGATTTGGCGGATTCTTCCGAAACAGTCCCGGTCAAGGTGACAGCGCCATCCTTTGACTGGACGTTAATGTCATCGCCCTTGAGGTAAGTCTTGAACACATAAGACTGCTTGGCGGATGATTCGATCCGGTCATCCGTCTCGGAAGCGAAACTGACGTTGGTTAAAAACAAAGCGGCCACAATTACAATCAGTGCTAAGCGATACGTTGTTTTTTTCATGGTAATTTTTCCCCTTTCTTGATGATTTCAAAAATTAACCTTGTTATTTGTCCATAACCTTTTTGATCTGGCCGAGCTTTTCCTGAATTTTCCCATCTGTATTTTCATCTTTGCCTTCGGCTTCCAGGTCTTTATTCCCGGCGACTCTACCGGCGACTTCCTTGATCGTACCTTTCACTTGGTGCATCTTGCCTTTTGCGTCGTCTTTTGTGCTTGATTTCATTGTGTTCCTCCTGCTTTTTTGGTTGAGTTAAATTTAACTGAATCTATGAACGGCTTCTTCGAAAAAAACTAATAATATGCTCGGCCGCAACCAACCCCAAGGTCAAATTCGAAAGCGTGCGGCGCACCCCGTAACCGATAC
>PCSG01000131.1:0-147 GCA_002772195.1 Desulfobacterales bacterium CG23_combo_of_CG06-09_8_20_14_all_51_8
AATGGCGTTTGACGATCATCACAGGTACACGGAAACCGATTTTCAGCGGATTGCCGATAAGGCCCGGCAATGTGCGGCCGATTGTCTGGTCACCACGGAAAAGGATTATGTGAAAATCGCCGACCGATTTCAAAGCCCCCTGGATAT
>PCSG01000131.1:196-2295 GCA_002772195.1 Desulfobacterales bacterium CG23_combo_of_CG06-09_8_20_14_all_51_8
TCAGAATGGATAATGAAAAAAATGAGGCAAAAGGGCGGTCCCGGATGGGATGACAGTCCTGGACGCTTTATTAGGGAAGAAAGGACTTAAAACATGGTAAAACCGTTTACACGAAAGGATCTTGCAAACGGCGCGGTTCAGATTATTTCCAAAGGCCGGTGGGGCAATGCGGATCTCTACCAGTTCGCATGGGATGGAGCCATCTGGGTGGTGAAGGATTTTTTGCCCTGCGCCCCTGTGATCCGCAAAACCTGGGGACGGCTGATGACCCAGCGGGAGTTTCAAGCTTTGAGCATCCTCAAGGGGATTGACGGCATTCCCGCGGCCCCTTTTCTTCTGGATCGGTTTGCCGTGTGTTATCGCTTTATGCCCGGCGCGACGCTGAAAGACACGCCATCCGCGAGGATCGGGAATGATTTTTTCTACGAGCTGGAAGAACTGGTGCGGATGATGCACCAGCGCAACATGGTGCACCTGGATATCCGGAATCAGCGGAATATCCTGGTCACGGAAGACAACAAGCCGGCTCTGCTGGATTTTCAGTCCAGCCTGAACCTGGAAAACACCCCGCGTCTGCTGCATAAAATCATGAAGGATATTGATATATCCGGTGTGTATAAAAACTGGGACAAGAAAAAACCCGATTCTTTAGACAATGCCCGGCGGGCCCATCTGGAATCCTTGAATAAAAAGCGGTTCCTGTGGTTTTTTAAGGGGTATCCTCTGGGGACCCGGTCGGGTCGCCGGTCTTAGACCGGTTGAATGTAAGTGAAGATAAACAGAACCAGGTAGCAGATCACCGTCACCAGGAAATTGACGACCACATGGTTCTGTGCCATGCTTTCCTTGTTGAAGGACACAATCTGGGCCGCATCAAACCGTTTGAAACCGGGAAGATAGGGATGGACATCCCGGCAGTATTCCGCGTAATCCTCTCCGAACATCTCCGCCAGCAGTTTTTCCTCCCGCCGGACCCGGTTGACCATGTAGAAATAATAGGCAATGGTGAAAACCGCCAGCGACAGAAGGCTGCCGGTCATCATGAGAATTCCGAAAATCAGGAAAAACCGGCCGATATACATGGGGTTGCGGACAACCATATAGGGGCCGGTGACCGTCAGCTTCTTGTGGGTTTTGATGGTGGACATGCACCAGACCTGCAGGGCCTCGCCCAGGATGGAAACTGCAAGCCCCGGCCAGAACCATGCCCGGTGGAGCTGTGTCAGCACCAGGACAAACAGCAGAAGACCGATGGGGGCCCGGAGCTTTAACAGGGTTTTTCGCACTTTTTTATTGTTGGCGAAATTATTAATGCAGTTGATGAAATTTTCCGGCATGGGGGTTTCCTTATGATATCTGATTTAAGAGTGTGATTTTTCCATGAGGCGGATGACCCGGTCAATGTCTTCGGGCCGGTCAACACCGACGCTTTCATATTCGGTTTCCACCACATGGATCGCTATCCGGTTTTCAAGCAGCCGGAGCTGTTCGAGCTTTTCAATGGCTTCGAGCCGTCCCACGGGCAGGGTGACGAATTTTTTAAGTATCCGGCACCGAAACGCGTAAATGCCGATATGACCTAAAAATACATCGCCAGCCGGGTCCCGGGGCCAGGGAATCATCGCCCGAGAAAAGTACAGGGCATTGCCAGCGGCGTCTAACACCACCTTCACCTGATCCGGGTTCTGAGCGGATTTGGCATCAATGCGCCGGGCCAGGGTGGACACTAAGACCCCGGGATCGGCGAACGGCCGGATAAGCTGGGAAATCATCATTGGGTTCAGGGCCGGCTCATCCCCTTGAACGTTGACCACCACCGCCTGATCGGCAATGTTGAGGGTTTCCGCGGCTTCCCGGACCCGGTCCGTTCCGCTGGGATGATCCGCCCGGGTCATGACGACCGGAACGTTGAGCCTTTTCGCGGTGGATTCGATGCGAAGATCGTCGGTGGCCAGGACCACGGATGTGAGTTCCGGACACTGGCTGGCCCGACGCCAGACATGCCAGAACATGGGCATGCCGTGGATTTCAGCCAGGGGTTTTCCCGGAAACCGGGACGAATCATACCGGGCGGGGATGATGCCATAGCATTCAGGAAG
>PCSG01000131.1:2339-14362 GCA_002772195.1 Desulfobacterales bacterium CG23_combo_of_CG06-09_8_20_14_all_51_8
CTCGGCTGCGCCAGTAAATCCTCCATCACCCGACATGCCTGGCGGGTTCCGCCTTTTCTGCCCTCTATGTAGCGGCAAGCCTTCGCCTTTCGCCCGTCGGACGGACTGCTCTGCCGGAGCGCGGCGATCAGCCCTTCTGCAACCCCCTGCCAGTCATCGGCCCGGATCGCAAGGCCCTGATCAAAAATATCCCGGCCCGCCCAGGCGAAATTTTCCCAGGACGGCCCGATAATCGGCGTGACGCCGCAGATCATGGGCTCCAGGAAATTCTGCCCTCCCAGGGGCGCGAGGCTGCCGCCGACAAAAACCGCCCGGGCCAGGCCGTAGGCGGAAGTTAATTCACCGAAGGTATCCCAGAGGATGACATGGCCCGGCGGGGCCGGCACCGCATTTAAATCCGACCGGCGAATCCAGGGAATATTCAGCCGGGAGAGGATTTGCTCCCAGGCGGAAATACGGTGCATGTGGCGCGGAAACAGTCCGATAATGGCATCCGGCGCTTTTGATCGCACCGCGCCAATGATTCGGGCCACGGATTCTTCTTCCGGCTGGCGCACCGACCCCAGCACTAAAAACGGGGAGCTATCGGAAAGAAGGGCCGTCAGCGGATTTTCCCGGTCATTTATTTTCGTGTTTAACCGGTCAAATTTTATATTGGACATTTGTTCAACCCGGTCACGGCCGAACAGGGCCGCGAATCGCCCGGCGTCTTCTTCAGATATGGCGAGAATCCGGTCCGGCCCCAGGATTTTCCAGAGATCCGGCCACATCATATAACGGCCCAGGCTTTTCGGGGTCAGCCGGCCGTTGATGAGCAGAACGGGAATGCCATGTTTTTTCGCGGCGAACAAAAGCCCCGGCCAGAGTTCGGTTTCCAGCAGAACCATGAGCTTCGGGCGCACACGCAGGATAGCGGCGTCCATGAGTTTCGGCCGGTCAAAAGGCGCAAATTCGCACGCCGCTGTCACGTGGTCGCTTCCGGCCCGATCCCCGATGCTTTTTCCCAAAATATCCAGTCCCTGGCGGGTGTTGGTGGTCACCAGCACATGCGTCGGGGCCGGGGGATTTAAATTCTCGATGAGTGACAGGGCGAGATAGGCTTCCCCGGCGGAAGCCGCCTGGATCCAGACGTCGGCTGCGGATAACCCTTCCGGGTTCCGGCGTCGGCCATACCCGTCCCTGAGGCGGGAATTGAGCCGGGAAAGCGGCATCGCCGCCCCCCATATCCAGTCATAGAGGCCCAGGGCCAGTTGAATTTTTGGAGGAATGGGCATGATATCTTATAGCAATTATGTTTTGCGGTTAGGCGCCGTTCAAAGAATGCCAAACTGATACCATTTATTTGATTTTTCATGCAATAGAAATATCGGTCATTGGGCCATCTTCTACGGGAGAGCCTTAGAAAAAGCATACCGTGCTTCCGCGTCAGTTTTTCTTGAAAAAAATTCGAAAATATGTTATTGGGCTATTTGAGAGAAAGCAAATACCGTCAGATTGACACCCATTGTCTGGAATCAGGAGCGGTTCATGGCGACATCAGGGGATATGTCCCACTGGGACTGGAATATCGGGAAAAAAGTCATCGCGGACCTTCATCAGTGGCGGAAAAGCTTTGAATGGCTGGAGGAACCGTATGTGAGTCCGGATGGTGAAACCATCGCCGCGGTTGTCAGAACCAAAGACGGCATGTTTTCAGTCTGTGTCAACGGCGACTTGTGGGAAACCCGGTCTGATAAAATCTGGTCTTTGAGATTCAGCCCGGACAATCGGCCGGCGGCTTTTGTTTCGAATCAGGGTTTATGGACCATAGCGGTCGGCGGTCGGCCCTGGTTGAACACGTATGAATTTGTCTGGGATCTGCATTTCGGCGAGGGTGGAGGCCCGGTGATTGTGGCGGCCGTCAATAAAGGCCGGTATGTCGCCGTATCCGACGGCGTTCCCTGGAGCCAGGGGTATTCGTTCATGACCGGCCTCGTTGTCAGCGATGACGGCGGCCATTCCGCTGCGGTCGTTCAGTCCGCTGCGTTTAATCCCGGCGATATCTTTGCGTTTCAGAAAGGATGCTATACCGTCGCCGTGGACGGCCGGCCCTGGGACCGGAGTTTTGTCAATGTCTGGGAGATGAGTTTTAATCCGGACGGGACCCGTCTGGCGGCGGAGGTCCGGACAACTCTCTATGATTATACCATTGCAGTGGACGGCCGGCCCTGGGACCGAAGTTTTTCATCGGTGTGGCAGCCCAAATTCAATCCAGCGGATGGATCGGTCACCGCGCCGGTTAAGGTCAAGGGCGGGTGGACCCTGGCCCGGGACGGCGAAGTCTTCTGGGACCAGCGTTTTTGCCAACTCCTTCACCATTATCACAGCCCGGACGGCAGCGCGGTGGCGGCCATTGTCGCGCCCGAATTCGCCCGGTGGTCCGTCGCGGTAAACGGCCTTTTGTGGCCGAAGACATTCAATCATCTGATCACGGACCTGACGTTCAGCCCGGACGGGAAACACGTCGCCTGCGCGGCCCGCAAGGACGGCCGATGGACCATTGCCGTGGATGGTCTTTGCTGGGATCTGGCCTTTGACATGGCCTGGACGCCGGTGTTCAGTCCGGACAGTTGTCATGTGGCGGCAAAAGTCGAGAAAGCCGGCCGGTTTTTTATCCTGGTGGACGGCCGTCCTTTGAAGCTTGAGTTTGCCGGTGCCTGGAATCCGGTGTTCAGCCCGGATGGCTGTAAACTCATGATCCGGGGGATCGGCGGCAGTGAAAAGGAGCTTTCCTACTGCCGTTATGTATTTGATATGTCCGGGCTTCCGGTGTGAAAGAGGCGCTCTGATGATGCACGCGGTGTTTAATTTTGTACGGGGGCCCATGGCGGGGATCGCCTTCGCTGTTTTTATCATTGGCTGCCTCTATCAGATGGCGTCCATGTGGCGACTGGCCCGGAAAAAAGACGCGGTCGTCTTCCATTACTTCAGCCTATTTTACGCTCTCCGTTCCATTATTCACTGGATGGTTCCCTTTGCCGCCCTGAACATGCGCAGACATCCGGTTATGACCGGGGTGACTTTTGTCTTTCATCTCTGCCTGTTCGCGGTCCCGTTTTTTTTGAGCAGCCATGCCATCCTTTTCAAGGAATCCTGGGATGTTTCATGGGCGTGGCTGCCGGATGGGATCGCGGACATCATGACACTTGCGGTGATGGGCGCCTGCCTGTTTTTTCTGGGCCGCCGGATTTTTCTGAGAGAAGTCCGGTATCTGACCACCGTATCGGATGTACTGATCCTCTTCTGTGTGGCGCTGCCGTTTTTCTCCGGTTTCTGGGCCGGTCAGCAGTGGCCCGGGTTCCCGGTCATGACCCTGGTTCATATGATTTCCGGGGAAATCCTGCTGATGCTGATTCCCTTTACCCGATTGCGTCACATGCTGTTTTTCCCTGTGATCCGCGGTTATATGGGGTCTGAATTCGGCGCGGTGCGGCGCGCCAGGGACTGGTAAAGGCCCTATCACTGAATTAAATCGGCTATGGGAAAGGGAGCGTTGCCAAATGACCCACAGGCCTGAACAACCCTATGAAATCATATCGGATATCGGCGTTGAAAAAGGGGCGGAAAAGCTGACCCCGGAACGGATTCGGGAAGTGATCCGCCGGTATCTGGAAGAAGAAGGCGGGGCCCGCCTTCGTGTCTATGCGGACACCTGCGTTCATTGCGGGCTTTGCTCTGACGCCTGTCATTTTTTTCTTTCCAATGACCGGGAGCCCCGGTTTTCCCCGGCCGGAAAGGTGAAGCAGGCCCTTTTGCCCATCCTCCGGAAAAAAGGCGATGTGAGCGCGGATTTTATCAAACGAGCCACGGAAATCGCGTTTACGGAATGCAATCTGTGCCGGCGGTGCGTGATGTATTGCCCCTTCGGCATCGACGTGGCCTACCTGATGCTGTTTGTGCGCCGGCTCAGCCACAAGCTGGGCGTGGTTCCCCAGTATATTCAGGACACGGCCCACAGCCATGCGGCCACCATGAATCAGATGTGGGTCCGGGAGGATGAATGGATCGACACCCTTCACTGGCAGGAGGAAGAAGCCCGGGAGGAAATTCCGAATTTAAGGATTCCGCTGGAAAAGGAAGGAGCGGAAATTTTTTATTCCGTTATCGGGCCGGAGCCCAAGTTCCGGGCCCAGCTCATCTATCAGGCGGCGGTGATCATGAACGTCGCAGGCCAGGACTGGACCATGCCGGCCACTCCCGGGTGGGACAACAGCGACATGTGCATGTACACCGGGGATGAGGAAATGGTGGCCCGGCTCAAAAAAAAGCATTTTGAAACCGCCATGCGGCTGAAGACAAAGCGCATCGTCATGGGGGAATGCGGCCATGCGTTCCGGTCAGTCCATGATGTGGGTAATCGCTTTCTCGGGTGGAAAATGGCGCCGGTGCCCGTGACCCATGCCATTGAATTCTACTCTGAATTGTTTCAAAGCCGGAAATTGAGAGTCAAACGAAAATATGACATTCCGGTCACCCTTCATGATCCCTGCAATGTGGTGCGCGGCGGCGGCCTTCATGAACTGGCCCGTTATGTCATTCATGAAACCTGTTCCCGGTTTGTGGAGATGCACCCGAACCGGGAGCACAACTACTGCTGCGGGGCCGGCGGCGGTGTGATCAACTGCGGTCCGCCGTACACCCATAAGCGGGTGGTGGGCAGCCGCGTCAAGGCGGAGCAGTTGGCGGAAGCGGCGGCCAAAGGCGCCCGGGTGGTGATCGCGCCCTGTCATAATTGTCACGGCGGACTGGAAGATATCATTAAGCATTACGGCCTGGATCTGGAAGTCAAGTTTCTGGGCGACATTGTTTATGCGTCAATTGATAAAGAAGGATAGGGAAACCGTCTTCGATGAAGAAATTTAAAATTCTTCCATATGCAGCGCTTTTCAGTGTTTTTCTGCTGGCCGGAACAATGGCGGCGTTCGCCCAGGAAAATATTGAAATCGTCCATGACGCCGCCTTTGAAAACCAAACCCGGCCGCCGGTGGCTTTCGCCCATGATGCGCATAACGAAAAGGCGGGTATTGATGACTGCGGCGAGTGCCATCATGCCTATGCGGATGGGGAAAAACAGATGGGTGATGATTCCGTCGGCATGGAATGCTCACAATGCCATTACGGGAAACCGGGCCAGGGCGTGGCGGATCTGATCCGGGCCTATCATCTCCAGTGCGCCGGGTGTCATGGGGAGCGGAAAGCCGGCCCGGTCCTTTGCGGGGAATGCCACCGGCGGAGATAAAAAAGCGAAATGAACGGGGGATTCAAAAACATAAGTTGTCGTTTCCATACCGTACCATCGTATTTACCGATGTTAATGCTTGACATACAAGATGATTCCGGCGATACAGTGAAACGTCAAAAGCAGGTCCTTATCATCTGGTTTAGATAATTAACAAAGGCGGCCACGGACGGCGGCCTTTTGCTTTTATGGAGTCATGGCCCTATGAAAAAATTAATTTGTTTATTTATGACGCTGGCAGGGATTGCTCTGTCTTGCCCCCGCGATCTTCAGGCGGCGGCAGAGACCGTTCATGTTCCTTTAGCCCTTGATTATCCGTTTATCCGCATGGTGATCATCGATCAGCTCTATACCCAGCCGGGAGAGCGGGTCATTATGGTGGATGAAAAGACCGGCGGGGATTACGCTAGAATTGAATTGTCAAACCCCGAGGTAAAATCCAATGGGTCTCTCATCACCATCGGCAGCGACATTCGCGTTAAGGAAGGGGTGCTGGTTTTAGGAAAATATATCCAGATGGTCGACTTTGAAGGGTATATCGAGTTGTCCCAACGGGTTGTCTTGGACAAAAGCACCTCCCGGCTCCATCTGGAAACCGTTGATTCGCATATTTACAAGACCAACCGTGAACCCATGGTCATTGCCACCAAAATGTGGGATCTGATTAAAAAATATGTCCATCCGAATTTCAGCAAGGTGGTGATTGATCTGGCCTTGCCAATAGATGAGATCAGGACCATGCTTCCGCTGTTTTTTGCGGAGGACGAACGCGTCGGGGTGGAAGGGTGGATGAACTCTCTGAAGCTCGGCGGGCTCCGGGTGGGAAAAGACGCGGTTCTGCTGGATCTCTCGATGACGGTTGAAACAAATCCTCCCGCGCCGCCGGAACCGGCCCAGGAGTCGACCGCTCAGGAAATAGAGCGTTTCTCCCGGCTCTGGGAAACCTGGGACGCGTTTCTGGTATATCAGATGGAGTCCCTCGTCGGTGAAACCCTGACGCCGGAAGAACAACGAACCCTTTTTGAAACCTTGCTTGAAACCCGCTATGGTTTTGTCCGGGCGCTTGAGAACAAGGCTATCGGCAATGAGTTGATCCGGCAGCAGTTTGTATGGACCTGGCAGCAGCTCGATTCGATTTTGCGGTCCCATCTGGTCAAGAAAGCCCGTGGGGACGATATGATCAAATACCTGGCTTTTTTTACAGCGTCTGATGCGCTGTCCGCTCTTGACAAACTCGGGCCTGCGCTGAATGTTGAAATCTCGCGGGACGGCCTTCTGCGGCTGGTTCAGTTGATCGGCACCCAGGAGATCGCTTTCGGCTATTCACCAGCGGTCGATACCCATCTCCGCGATCTTCTGGGGTTCGGCCAAGCCCTGGATGAAGCCGGCCCGTCATTTAAGGAATTGGAAATCCCGTTTCCATCGAACGAAAATCCGGCTGCCCCGGCTGATGCGATTTCCAATTTAATCCTGCGTTTTTTAATTACGCCGGCGCACGCGGCTGAATCTTCCCCCCCGAACTTGGAAGAACTTAAACCATGGATTTACAGCAAAAACGACCTGTCGTCATATCTCGACAGGGTCCGCCGGGCTCTTGAAAAAACAGCCGATGAAACCTTTGCCAAAAGCAAGCTGGATAAGTCGTATGAGCCCTTTTACCGCTTGATGGTGATGGCGACCGCCTGGCAGGAAAGCTGCTGGCGGCAGGTAGTCACATCCAAGGGAAATCTGCAGCCCCTTTTCTCATATAACCAGTCTTCCGTCGGCTTGATGCAGATCAATGAGCGGGTCTGGCGCGGCATGTACAAGACCGACAGCCTCCGGTGGAACATTGAATACAACGCCCGGGCCGGCGCTGAGATCCTGGATCATTATCTGAGGGACTACGCCTTGAAAAAAATGGACCCGAAAAACCCGCTGGACACGGATACGCTTGCCCGGGCTGTTTACGCCATGTATAACGGCGGCCCGGGCCAGTTCCAGAAGTTTCTGAAACGAAACCAGGCCGATTCTTTTTACGAAAGCGATAAATTGTTTTGGAACAAATACTCCATGGCCAAGGCCGGTGAATTCCAGAAGGTGTCCATCTGCCTGGTGGGCAAATAGCACCGGGCAGCCTCCCACCCAAGCTTTTCAACAGGTCAACCCGTAAAAAAAAAATTACGGGTTGACCTGTTTCCTGCAAAATCCTCCATTTTCCTTACCATCTTTATTTTGTCATGATATACGGAAAGTAAAAAAATGATTGTAAAACGCATGCCAAGCGTTTTATATGTATTTCAGGATAGTTAAAGTTGGATAAGGGGGAGCCGGCGGCCCACGGCTTCACGGCCTGCGACAAAATGAGCGATATCGGCAGTCCACAAGTCCAGGAGTTCACCGGAAACTGTTCAATTACTTGTTCGGCTGCATGAAAGGCAAAAGTACATATGGAACCAAATGAAGAGATAATCCCGAAGGTTTTTATCTCATATTCTCATGACGACTCGGCTCATAAACAATGGGTAGGTGAATTAGGATCAAAATTGGTTAAAAACGGTATTGATGTTATTCTTGATCAGTGGGATTTGGGCTTAGGCGACGATATACCTAAATTTATGGAGCATAGCGTTTCTGTGGCCGATCGTGTCCTAATGATCTGCACTGAGCCATATGTAAAAAAAGCAGATGATGGAAAGGGGGGGGTGGGATACGAGGCAATGATCGTTACCGGTGAGTTGGTTCGTGATTTAGGAACTTCGAAATTTATCCCTGTTATTCGACAGAAATCAACAAATGCTACACTCCCGAAATCAGTTTGTACTCGATTTTACATCGACTTGAGTGATTCACAAAATTTTGATGAGCAATTTGAATTATTGCTTAGGGAATTGCATCAGAAACCCGTTGTCTCTAAACCGTCTTTGGGTAAAAATCCTTTTTCAAAACAACCATCCGGCATTGAAACTCCGGCAATAATCAATTCGCCGGAACCTATACCTGATCTAAGCAAGTCCAAGCTGGATGTAGTATCAATTTACAATACAGCTCTTGGTATTGCGCGGCAGGGGGATTTGATCGCGTGGCGAAAAATTATTCAACAAATTCGCCAACCGATTCGGCAAGACATACTTGCGTGGAGGAGTCGTGCCGATACTTTCCGAAATTTGGATGATGAAGAATTCCAACGATTTGTATTGGATGGTATTTCCATTTATTCCCCTTTGTTTTGTATCGCTTTGGCTGGCGTCGAGTCAGGAAGAGAAAAATTTGACAATCAAATTTCAGTTATTGATGACATCATCTACCCTAAAGATTGGAAATGGAACGGACTAACAAAAATTGTAAATTTCCCATATTCTGTTGCGTTTGTTTATCAAGCATTGCATGGTGCAATCGGAATATTTACAGGACAACTTAAAATATCCATCAAACTTGCAACCTCCAGGTTTGAGCAACAAGTTTCTTCTGAAAAAAAACCTCTATTTAAATTTCCAGAAATCATTGGATGGCCAGAATCGCTTGGTGAGAACTCATTGCATTCTTGGAAAATGCTGCTGAGTCTTCCTGATAATTGGCCTTGGCTTAACAACATTTTTGGAGATGTTGAAGATTTTCAAGCATCAATCTGTGCATATTATATGGCCCTTAATATTTTAGAGTTTTCTTACACGGTTGCAAGCCCTGGAGGGATTGAGGCAATCAAAAAGACAGATGAAATTTGGCCCGACATCCCTCCATTATTTCATGATGCCGACAAGGAAATCAAAAAAAGAGCATATCGCTTACTTATCAACGTACCAGATCAAGTTCGTGAAATCTGGTTGCCATTCAACCTGAAAGAGGAGGATCTCGAACCTCTCTGGGCTGACTGGATGAAACTTGTGAGGCATTGGCTGAAATCTGAAAATCGTTTCGGCTTTCGTGAAGATGTCCCGCATTGGGATCTTTTTATTGATCTTAAATAAATCAAAACTGCCGAACCAGGCGGTTCACTTGACGCCGAGAACGCCTGCGTCCTGGCGTTCAAGCACTGTGGCGGCGCAAGTGACCTTGGTTGTTCGCCGGATTAAAAAGGAAAACTAAAATGCCTGAGATCAGTAGGTTCTATGGTATAATCATTGCCATGTTTTTCGATGATCACAACCCGCCGCATTTTCATGCACGGTATGGCGGGGAGAAAGTGGCAATAGAAATAGAGTCACTTCGGATTCTGGAAGGTCATTTTTCGCCCCGTGCGTTGGGTCTTGTAATCGAATGGGCTGTACAGCACAGGAACGAGCTTTGACAAAACTGGGAATTAGCGAAAATCAATCAGACTCCAAAGAAAATTGAACCGTTGAAATAAGGGAGGTGAGTCATGCTTAGGGATGTAATCTCAGCAAACTATAAAGGCGGATATAAAATTGAAGTAACATTTGAGGACGGCGCCTCTGGAATTGTCGATTTCTCGAAATATTTACGTGCAAGCGGGGTGTTTGAAAAATTTAAAGATATGGAATTTTTCAAGAATTTTAAAATTAATGAGGAACTCGGAGTGCTGACCTGGAAGGATGAAATCGATATTGCACCGGAAACTCTTTATTCTGAGGCAACGAACTCCCCTCTGCCTGAATGGATGAATTCGCAGCAAGGTTCGCTGGCGAACATGTCGCTTCAGTCGACCTCGTAAACTCGGCGGTTGAGCTTTTTCGTTGTGCCCCAATTATTAGGAAAACAAATGCGCGAAGCCCTTAAGAACATTTCTGAATCCGATTATTGGGTCTATGGCCTGGGTGGGGACGACTACGAATATACCATTCGCTTGGCGAAGGAATTCGCGGAAGCCAAAACAACCTTATTTAGGCAGGAATCAGAACGGGTTCGCACGGAACAGCCTGATGAGGCTGACGACATCCTGGACGACGTGGCATACTATACTCACACCGACAACGAATATATCTGGCACTTTTGTCTCTGGCGGCTTCAGGCCATATTTGAGGGAATACTTGTTCACAAGCTGCTGAGGGACCAAAAGGCGGAGCGTCTCCTTGGCCTTAAAGCGAAACTTGATGCCATTCGCGCTGCTGGCTACCCCTTGAGCGATCAGGACTACGATGAACTGATATCGTGGGGAAAACTGCGAAACGCCCTGTCACATGCACCACAGGAACAATACAGGCCGGGGCCGCTTCGAGACACCGACGTCTTTGAATACAAGGATCTTGTCAAGCGGCTGACCAGGGCCTGGCTGGAGTCTTGTCTTGCCGCAGAATTTAGTCACAAGTGAAGGGCACAACCAGGGCATGGTTCGGACGAGCTGACGCCCGCCGACTGCGCTCGTCGGCTGTCCGCAGGCAAGCCTGCTCCCATCCGCCGTGCTCGTGGGTCAGCGCCGCGATTGGCTCAGACAATTAAACAGTGATAAACTCTGCCGACCATGCTTTTACCGCAGAAAATGATATGATAATTAGACCTTTGCATACATTTGACCACGTGCGCGAATCCTTTAACGGCTCGACAAATAGAGCTGCCCGGTCTGAGATCGGTCAATTTTTGACACCCGCCTTGATAGCCCAGTTCATGTCTTCCATGTTTGAAAGTGGACCTCAGCATGTGCGGATTTTAGACCCGGGTGCAGGGGCGGGTGTGCTTTTTGCCATGTGCGTGGAGACCCTGATTTCCCAAAAGAGTCGCCCCCATTCCATAAGGGTTGATGCCTACGAAACAGATTCCGTAATTCTGCCTCACTTGGAAGAGACCATGAAGCGCTGCCAATCGCTCTGCACATCGGGTGGCATAGCGTTTCAAGGAATCGTGAAGAGCGAGGATTTCGTCCAGGCTGCCATTGCAGGAACAACGGAGTCTCTTTTTGCCGCTCCCGGCGAGCGATATACCCATGCTATTCTCAATCCACCTTACATGAAGATCAATAGCCAGACTGCCATGAGCAGAAAGCTCTATTCTTCCGGAATTAAGGTGGCAAATCTCTATGCTGTTTTCGTTTGGTTGTCCATGCTGCTGCTGGAACCGGGCGGGCAAATGGTGGCAATAACACCTCGCAGCTTTTGCAATGGTCCTTATTTTAAAAAGTTCCGCACGGCATTCTTACGGACGATGAGCCTCAAACAAATTCACATATTCGGATCACGCAAGAAGGCATTTGGTGACGACGATGTGTTGCAGGAGAATATCATCTATCATGCTGTCCGAGGGGTTCAGAGGCCTAAGTCCGTCACAATTTCCACCTCGGAAGGTCTTGATTTCGGCAAGGCGCGCATTCTGTCCATCCCATACAGTCGGGTGGTTTACCTCGGTGATAGAGATATGTTTATCCATCTGGACATCGATGATGCTTACACCAGCCCGGCGGAGCGAATAAAATGTTTTACATCATCTCTCAATAGATTGGGGCTGACTGTATCTACGGGACGGGTCGTCGACTTTAGAGCACGGGAGCACCTTAGACAAGCTTCCGGGCAAGAAACAGTCCCCCTAATTTATCCGTGCCATTTCCTGAACGGGTTCATTGAATGGCCTGTTGAGCCGGGAAAGAAGCCAAATGCCATTATGTTATCGTGTGAGACCTCCGGTCTTCTTGTCGAAGGGGGATTCTACGTTCTCACGAAAAGGTTTTCGTCCAAGGAGCAATTGCGGCGAGTCATGGCAGCGGTTTATGACCCCACAAGGATCGATGCACGATTTGTGGGCTTTGAAAATTACCTGAACTACTTTCATAAACAGGGAAGCGGATTACCTGCTGACCTGGCGAAAGGGCTTACCCTAT
>PCSG01000159.1:0-4186 GCA_002772195.1 Desulfobacterales bacterium CG23_combo_of_CG06-09_8_20_14_all_51_8
GGCCGGAAAAACCCTGCCGGAGCGGGGCAGAAAATACCCTGCGAAACCCGATACCGGATCATGGCCCAGAGCGCCCATTATTCGCTTGCAGAGATTGAACTTCTTACGGGACGAAAACACCAGATTCGGCGGCATGCCAAACTGGCCAGCCATCCGGTGGTGGGAGACGACCGCTACGGCTCCCTCCGGGCCATCCAATTTTTAAAGGAAAACCATGGCTTTAAGCGGCTTGGCCTGCATGCCCAATCCCTGACGATTCAAATGCCGGGGGAACAAGGCTTACAAACGATTGAAACACCGGAAATTCCAATTCAGATGCGGGAATTGTTTGAGAAGGATCGGATAGGTGACAACAAAAAATACCTCGGAGGAAAAGATGCCTGAAAAAAAAATTATCCTGGATGATTATGAAAAAGAAATCCTGGAGGCATATGAAAACGGGAGGCTGAAACCTGCGACGTCACAGGATGATTATCAGGCAATTGCCGCGAACACATTGAAAAAGAACTTTACCCCAGCTTGTCTTTCAGCAACTGGTTCACCATCTGCGGGTTGGCCTTGCCTTTGGTTTCCTTCATGACCTGACCCACGAAAAAGCCCATGAGCTTGGTGTTGCCGGCCTTGAATTTTTCCACTTCCCCGGAATTGTTGGCGATCACCTGATCCACCACCGCTTCAATGGCGGAGGCGTCCGTCACCTGAACCAGTCCTTTTTCTTCGACAATGACCGAGGCTGCCTTGCCGGAGGCGACCATTTCATCAAACACGGTTTTGGCGATTTTTCCGCTGATCACGCTGGTTTCAATCAGACTTAGCAGTTCGGCTAGATTCTGGGCGGACACCGGGGATTGCACAATGCTTTTTCCTTCGGCGTTGAGCAGGCCCATCAGGGTTCCCATGACCCAGTTGCTCACCAGCTTGGGATTTTTAACGATACGGGCGCAGTCTTCAAAATAATCCGCCAGCTCGCGGGCTGCGGTCAGAACTTCCGCATCATAGAGGGGAAGGCTGTAATCCATTACGAACCGCGCTTTCCGGGCGTCAGGCAGTTCGGGAAGACTTTGCCGCACGGATTCGATCCATGCCTCATCAATAACCAGGGGCACCAGGTCCGGGTCCGGAAAATACCGGTAATCATGGGCCTCTTCCTTGCCCCGCATGGGGTTGGAGCGGTTTTTGGCGCTGTCCCACAGCCGGGTCTCCTGAATCACCCGGCCTCCGTCGGCGATCACAACCTTCTGGCGCTTGATTTCATAGGCAATGGCGCTTTCAACAAATTTAAATGAATTCAAATTCTTAAGCTCCGTCCGGATGCTCAGGGTGTCGCTGCCCTTGGGCCGGATGGACACATTGGCGTCGCACCGGAAACTACCTTCTTCCATATTGCCGTCGCTGATGTCCAGATACCGCAGAATCGACCGTAACTGCCGCAGATAGGCCCCGGCTTCCTCGGGGGAGCGCAGGTCCGGTTCGGAAACGATTTCGATCAAGGGCGTGCCCGTGCGGTTGTAATCCACCCGGCTCACAGGCCGACCCGGGTCATGAATCAGCTTGCCGGCGTCCTCTTCCATGTGAATCCGGGTGATGCCGATGCGCTTTTTCGCGCCGTCCGCAAGGGTAATGACGACATGGCCGTGCTCGGCAATGGGAAATTCATACTGGGAAATCTGATAATTTTTGGGCAGGTCCGGATAAAAATAGTTTTTCCGGGCGAACCGGCTTTGGGGCGCAATGGTGCAGTCCGTGGCCAGGGCCATGCGCATGGCGTATTCCACCACGGTTTTATTGAGCACCGGCAGCACCCCGGGCATTCCCAGACACACGGGGCAGACGTGGGTGTTGGGGGCCGCGCCGAACTCTGTGGAGCAGCCGCAGAAAATTTTAGTGCGGGTTTTGAGCTGGGAATGGATCTCAAGGCCGATGACCGGTTCAAATTCCATTTTTTTGTTCCTCGCCCTTCCTGAAATTGATACAATCAAAGTAAAAACAAAGAGATATTTTTATATGCGCCCGTCAGCCGGGCAAACGGGCGTAAAATTTTTTATGGTATAAATACCCATCCATCGTCAACCTTTATTTGATGGCCTTTATTTGATGGTTTTTTTTGATATCAAGGCAGGCCGCAACTTGGGTTTGACAAATTTCATGGCCCGAAGATATAGTAAACCGCTTTAATAATCAAATTTACCTGCGTCGCCTTGTGGGGAGATTTTCCAAAATGAAGTTTTTTTTATGCGTCATCGGCATGGTGATGATCATCGAAGGGCTCCCATATTTCGGATTCCCGGAGAACATGAAGCAGATGATGAAAAAAGTCATGGAAATTCCGGATGATGCCTTACGAAAATTCGGATTTGTTATCATGCTGACCGGGCTGGTGCTCGTGTATATCGGAAAAATATAATTAATATGTACGCCCTGACCGACTATGATTATGTGCTGCCGGAAGCGCTGATCGCCCAGGAACCAATGCGCCTGCGGGACCAGTCCCGGCTGCTCCGCCTGGACCGAACCACCGGGGCCGTCGCCCATGGCCGGTTTTCCGACCTTCCCAAATTGTTGAGGTCAGGCGACGTGCTGGTGGTCAACAACACGGCCGTGATACCGGCCCGTCTGTTCGGACAAAAGGAAACCGGCGGCAAAATTGAAATTCTCATCATCAACTATGGGGCGGCGTCAGGGGGAAAAAAGAATCCCGGCGAAAGCCTGGAATACGAATGCCTGGTCCGGGCCTCCAAAGCCCCCAAGCCTGGGACTCGGCTCGATTTCGGACCGGATTTGAAAGCAAAGGTCAAGGCGGTCCTTGAACGCACCTGCATGATCCAATTTTTCAGCCAAAAACCCTTTGCGGACGTGCTGGACCAGAACGGGGCCGTGCCCCTGCCCCCCTATATCCGCCGGGACCCGCAAAACGACCCGGACTATTCGGAATATAACGATAAAACCCATTACCAGACCGTTTACGCCCGCTACAAAGGGGCCGTGGCGGCCCCCACCGCGGGCCTGCATTTTTCAGAAAACCTGCTGGACACCCTTCGGGACCGGGGAGTTTTGATCGCCCCCATCACTCTGCACGTGGGCTACGGCACCTTCATGCCCATCCGGGTGGATGACATCCGGGACCATGCAATGCATTCAGAACATTTCATCATCCCGGAAAGCACGGCGGCCGCCATCACCAAAGCCAAACAAGAGGGCCGACGGGTGATCGCCGTGGGCACCACCTCCGTGCGGACCCTGGAATTCACGGCCGATAAGCAGGGCCAAGTTCACGCGTGTTCCGGGGCCTGCAACCTGTTCATCTACCCGGGTTACGAATTCAAATGCGTGGACGCCATGATCACCAATTTTCATTTGCCCAAATCCACCCTGATCATGCTGGTATCGGCTTTTGCCGGACGGGAAAACATCCTTGCGGCCTACGATCACGCTGTGGCCGAAAAATACCGGTTTTTCAGCTACGGGGATGCAATGCTCATTGCCTAAAGAATAATTATGATTCAATTTCAGATAGATAACCGCTCAACCGAATCCCGGGCCCGGGCCGGAAGACTCACCACGCCTCACGGCGTCATTGAAACGCCCATTTTCATGCCCGTGGGCACCGCCGGCACGGTCAAGGCCGTGACCCCCGAGGAAGTCCGGGACTGCGGAGCCCAGATCATTTTGGGCAATACCTATCACCTGTATCTGCGGCCCGGCATGGATGTGATCCGCCTATTTTCAGGCCTGCACCGGTTCATGAACTGGAATGGCCCCATTTTAACCGACAGCGGCGGATTCCAGATATTTTCCCTGGCCAAAATTTCCAAGACCACGGAAACGGGCTTTGATTTCCAGTCCCATATCGACGGGTCCCGGCATCTCATCACCCCGGAAAACGCAGTGGATATCCAGACCACCCTGGGCGCGGACATCATCATGTGTCTGGACGCCTGCATCCCCTATCCGGCGGACGAGAATCAGGCCAAAGAGGCTCTAGAACTCACCACCCGGTGGGCCGGCCGCTGCAAAACCGCCTGGGACGTCATCCCGAACCGGCAAAACGCCCTGTTCGGCATTGTCCAGGGAGGCATGTTCCCCCATCTCCGGCAAGAATCCGCCGAGGAACTCCTGTCCTTAGATTTTCCCGGATACGCCCTGGGAGGACTGTCTGTGGGAGAGCCCAAGGACCTCATGATGGAAA
>PCSG01000159.1:4243-5739 GCA_002772195.1 Desulfobacterales bacterium CG23_combo_of_CG06-09_8_20_14_all_51_8
CAGCTTTTCACCGGTTCCGGCACAATAAACATCACCAACGCGAAATACCGGGAGGATACCGGTCCCGTGGACCCGGAGTGCACCTGCGCCGCCTGCCGGAACTATTCCCGGGCCTATCTGCATCACCTGTACCGGTCCCGGGAACTGCTGGCCTACCGGCTGAACACGCTCCACAACCTTCATTATTATCTCGATCTGATGCAGTCCATGCGAAAAGCCATTTCAGCCGATGTGTTCGCGCGCTTTAAAGCGACTTTTTACGCGACGCGCACCCCATCCGGCGGGGATGAATAACCGGCTTTTACCTCCGAACAAACAAAACATTGCACTTTGGGCCGGTATTTGCTTTAATCAAATGAAAATTTCACACCCAATTCAACCCGAAAATCCGGCCGGGCCGGAATCAGCGGAGGATATCATGAAAGAAAAAGTTCAAAAAGTGATCGATAAAATCAGACCGTCTTTAAAAGCCGACGGCGGCGACGTGGAACTCATCGACGTAAAGGACGGCATTGTCACGGTCAAACTTCAGGGCTCCTGCGCCGGATGCCCCATGTCCCAGATGACCCTGAAAAACGGCATTGAACGCCTGATCAAACAGGAAATCCCGGGAATCAAATCCGTGGAAAAAATAAACTGATTCAGCGTCCATCCTCTCGGACATCCCGCTGAACCGGAGACGCTTATGAGCATTGCAAAGCAGATTGAAGGCTACATGGCCGGCGCGTCATGGATCCGAAAAATGTTTGAGGAAGGGACCCGGCTGAAAGCGGCCTTTGGTGCCGAAAACGTGTTTGATTTCAGCCTCGGCAATCCCAATCTCCCGCCGCCGGCCTCTTTTTCAAAAACCTTGAAAGACATCGTAGACGCCGACGAGCCGGGCAGCCACGCCTATATGCCCAATTCCGGGTATCCGTTCGTGCGACAGGCGGTTGCCGCTTATCTGTCCGGGGAGCATGGTACGGACATCACCGGAAACGAAATCCTCATGACCTGCGGCGCGGCAGGCGGCCTTAACGTGATTTTAAAAACCATTCTGGACCCCGGGGATGAAGTCATCGCCCCGGCCCCGTTTTTCGTGGAATACAAATTTTACGCGGAAAACCATGGGGGAAAATTCGTTCCCGTTAAAACACGGCCGGATTTCACGTTAGACCTTGGAGCCATGGAAGCGGCCGTCACAGCCCGGACCAAGGCCGTCATCTTAAATTTTCCCAACAACCCCACAGGCCAGATCTATTCCGAGGACTCCCTCAACCGGATGGGGTCCCTGCTGCGGGATAAAAGCATGGAATTCGGGCGGACCATTTATCTGATTTCCGATGAGCCCTACCGGAAAATCGTCTATGACGGGGCCCGGGTGCCGAGTATTTTTCACTGTTATCCGGAAAGCATCATCACCACCTCCTATTCCAAGGACCTGTCCCTGCCCGGCGAACGCATCGGCTATATCGCCGTCAATCCGTCGGCAAGCTATCTCACGGACCTGGTGAGCG
>PCSG01000375.1 GCA_002772195.1 Desulfobacterales bacterium CG23_combo_of_CG06-09_8_20_14_all_51_8
AAAAATCTGCTGGAACATACGGGAATCGAATCGGGCCGGCTGCATTTTTCCTGGATATCCTCCGCGGAGTCCACCAAATTCGTGGATGTGGTCAAAAAAATCACGGCTGAGGTGAAAACCCTGGACCCGGCAAATAAAAAATATGTCAAAACCGAACCTAAGGTTGCTTAAAATGACGGACTATACTGACAAAATAAAAGAAATCGCAAAGCGCTTACTGGCTGAGGGCAAAGTAGACATAGTCATCGGATTCCGCAAAGGCACACTTCCCATGATGAACCAGCCCCATGTTGCGGCTTCCGCTGAATCCGCGGATGAACTGATCTGGGACAGCAGCTGCGGTCTCAATCTCGCCAATTATCTCACCGACAAAAAAGGGAAAATCGGCATCATCGCCAAAGGCTGCGATTCCAGAAACATCGTCACCCATGTGATTGAGAACAAAATTCAGCGGGACCAGCTTTACATTATCGGCGTCCCCTGCACGGGCATGATTGATCATCACAAAATTAAAGCCATGTTCGACCAGGAAGTACGAAATGTCGATGAGTCCGGGGACCAGATCACCATTTCCGGCGACGGGTTTTCCAAAACCGTTTCCAAACAGGAACTCCTTGCCGAAAACTGCGCGGTCTGCACCCACCGAAACCCGGTCATCTATGATGAACTGGCCGGTGACTTGGTGACGGAACAGACAAACGTGGACCCCTATGCGTCGGTCAAAACCGTCGAAGCCCTGTCCGCTGATGAAAAATGGCGTTATTTTGAGGATCTGATCGCCCCCTGCATCCGCTGTTACGCCTGCCGCAACGCCTGCCCCCTGTGCTACTGCCCCACTTGTTTTGTGGATGAATCCCGTCCCCAGTGGGTGGGAAAAAGCCAGGATACGGTGGACATCAGGACCTTTCATCTGTTGCGGGCCTATCATTGCGCCGGCCGCTGCACCGACTGCGGGGCCTGCGAACGCGCCTGCCCCATGGGCATCAAAATCCGGGAATTCACCAAAAAGCTGAACAAGGACTGCCTGGAACTCTATGGCTGGGAAGCCGGTCTTTCCATTGACCAGCGTCCGCCTCTGGATACCTATAAAAACAATGACCCGCAGGATTTTATCAAATAATCACATGAAGATTTTTTTGCATAATTCAATTTGACAAGGGCAAAACTATGACGCTCATCAAAATCGATCACCAAAGCTGGATCGACGGGATTAAAAAAGCCAAAGCCGCCTACCGCGTTTTCGGCCCGGTGAAAGAAAAAAAAGATCACGAGTTCAAGTTGCTGGACGAAGACCGCATGCCGGATCTGGATTGTCAGAACACCCGGATGTCGCCCAAAGCCATCATCTACCCCCAGTCCCAGATCATGTTTAATTACAGCCTGGATGAATCCAAAGACGACTGCCGCATCATGAAGGAAGTGGAAAATGTTTCATCCCCCCAGGCCATTATCGGCATTCGGCCCTGCGACGCCCTGGCATTTCCCATTGTCCGACGCAATTTTGACACGCCGGAATATCAGGACACTTACTGGGTCAAGGCATATGAAGCGACCACGTTTGTCGGACTGGCCTGCTCTTCCGCCTGCGGCACCTGTTTCTGCACCTCCGCCGGCACCGGACCCTTCGGCGAAGAAGGACTGGACGTTCTGATGGTGGCTGACGGCGACGGATTTTACGCAAACCCCCTTACGGAAAAAGGCCGGGCGTTTGTTAAAACCGCCGGCTGGACCGGGAAAGCCGACTCAAATGCTGCCGAGAAAATCGAACAGATGAAAACCGCGGCTGAAGCCAGCGTCACTTCCAGCGTAGCGACAGACAGGCTCCATGACAAAACCATCCTGGAACTCTATAACGCTCCCTTCTGGGAACAGGACGCCTTTGCCTGCATCAATTGCGGCACCTGCACCTATATCTGCCCCACCTGCTGGTGTTTTGACGTACAGGATGAAATTTCTGGCAAATCCGGAGTCCGGATGCGAAACTGGGACTCCTGCATGTCCCCGCTGTTCACCCTTCACGCGTCCGGCCATAACCCGAGACCCCAGAAACATGAGCGGCTCCGGCAGCGCTTTATGCACAAACTGAAATATTACGTGGATAAATACGATAACGGCATCCAATGTGTCGGGTGCGGCCGATGTATCCGCCTCTGTCCGGTCAATATTGATATACGAAGCATCTGTAACAAAATGAACAACTTTGACGCCAACGCCTGCGTCTGTAAAGTGACATCGGCATAGCGAAGGGGGCAACCGTGCAAAATCCATATTTACCTTATCCGGTTCGCATTGATGAAATTATCACCGAAACCGAGGATAAAAGTTTAAAAACATTTAAATTTGTCTTTCTAAATCCCGGGGATGAAGAAAAATTCGCCTATGAGTCCGGCCAGTTCGGGGAACTTTCGATTCCCGGCCTGGGGGAAATCCCCATCGGCATCGCCTCATCGCCCATGGAAAAAGGATTTATCAAATTTACCGTATTTAAGACCGGAAAAGTCACCTCGTATCTTCACGCCATGCGGGAGGGAGATATCATGGGGGTCCGCGGCCCCCTGGGACATCCATTTCCGTGGAAGACCCTGGAAGGCAAAAATATTGTCATCATCGGCGGCGGGTTTGCCTTCACCACCCTGCGCTCCTCCATCGTCAGCATCCTGGATCCGGCCAACCGTTCCAAATTCAAGGACATCCATGTGATTTACGGGGCACGGACCCCCGGCATGCTTCTCTACAAGGAAGAACTGAAGGCTTGGGCGGCACGGGATGACATCCACATGAACATCACGGTGGACGGCACCAATGATCCTGACTGGAAATACCTCAAAGGGTTTGTTCCCACCATTACCGGGGAAAAAGCCCCTCCGGGCGCGGAAGACACCTATGCCATTATCTGCGGCCCCCCCGTCATGATTAAATTCACCCAGCCGGTCTTAGACAAACTGGGCTACAGCCATGACAACATCATCATGTCGCTGGAAAACCGCATGAAATGCGGCATCGGCATCTGCGGCCGGTGCAATATCGGGAAAGATTTCGTGTGCAAGGACGGGCCGGTGTTCACCCTTTCCCAGCTCAACGCCATGCCGAAAGAGTATTAAATAATTTTTTAAATTTGATTACAAATACTTATATCGTATTCAAATAACGAAACCGATATCCTAATTTTGATATTGACATTGAACTTGATTTCCGGTATCTGATGCCTTTACGATAAAATCAACTAACAACAGGCATTTGATACGATAGATAATATATTTTAATTTTTAAAGGAGGAATATTTTCATGGCAACAGTAGAATTTGAAGGTCACACATTTACCGTTGACGAAGACGGATTCATCGAGGATTTCAATGCATATAACGAATCATGGGTGAGACTCGTAAAAAAAGAGGAAGGCATTGAAGAATTGACCGCTGAACACTGGCAGGTCATCAATGTCCTTCAGGACTACTACAAGAAAAACGGCATCGCCCCTATGGTCCGTATTCTGTCCAAGCTGACCGGTTTCAAACTGAAACACATTTATGAACTGTTTCCGTCAGGACCGGGCAAAGGCGCCTGCAAAATGGCTGGCCTGCCCAAACCCACCGGCTGCGTGTAAAAATTTTCAGTTTTCTCGGGATTCAAAAGCCCTGCTGAATCAGCAGGGCTTTTTCCATTTGAAGGACACATGGACGCCACCGACAAAGCCATCCTCAACCGCATTCAATCCGATTTTCCTCTCGCTTCCCGGCCGTTTCAGGCCATTGCCGATGAATTTCATCTCACGGAAGCAGAAGTGCTCCAGCGCATCCGGCGCTTAAAAGATTCCGGCATCATCCGCCGCATCGGCGGCAATTTCGTGCCTGGAAAGCTGGGCTACGTCAGCACCCTGTGCGCGGCCAAAGTCCCGGCGGACAAGATTCCGGCCTTTGCCGACGCGGTCAACCGCCATACCGGGGTCACCCATAATTATGTCCGGGAAAACGCCTACAATGTGTGGTTTACCTTTATCGCCCCGTCCATGGAATTTATTGAAACCTGTCTTGCGGAAATTTCCGAAAAGACCGGGGTCATTGACATCATCAATCTTCCGGCAACCCATGTGTTTAAAATAAAAGCCCATTTCAACCTCTGAGGCGGCGACCGGGAAGGGCGCGGCCTCATTTACAGGAAAAGATGAGAGACATTCGCATTGCCGCCGTAATTTTCTCTGCCCAGGTCGGAAACATTGCCGCCAATCTGGAACGGATCACCTTCTGGACCCGCAAAGCCGCCGCCGCTGATGCCGCCATTGTCTGCTTCCCGGAACTATCGGTCACCGGCTACTCGGTCAAAAATGATATCCGCGACATCGCCGAACCGGTTCCCGGCCCGGCCACGGACTTCCTCCAGCAACTCGCTGCCAATGAAGCCATTACAATCCTTGCGGGACTTGCGGAAAAAGATGCGGAAAACCGCCTCTATGCCACGCATCTGGTTGTTTCGCCTCACGGCATCACCTACATTTACCGGAAAACCCATCTCGGGCCGCCGGAGCGCGACCTTTTTACCGCCGGCGACACCGCCCCCGTCTTTGAATCCTGCGGCATCACCTTCGGCATCCAGCTCTGCTATGATGTCCATTTTCCAGAACTCGCAACGATCATGGCCCTCAAGGGGGCGGAGGCGATCTTTATTCCCCATGCCTCCCCCCATGGCGCTCCCGATGAAAAACTGAAGTCCTGGATGCGGTACCTGCCGGCCCGGGCCTATGACAACAGCCTGTTCGTCATTGCCTGCAACCTGTGCGGAGAAAACAGCGATGGGCTTTCCTTCCCCGGCGTCGGGCTGGTGATCGGGCCATCCGGCGCCATTCTTCAATCTGCCGCAGGAACGATTGATCAGATGATCCTTGCGGATTTAAAGGCCCGGGACCTTGAAGACGTCCGCGGTCACCGCATGAAATATTTTCTACCCAACCGGCGGCCGGAATTGTATATGATTTGACACGTCCGTAATAAGGAGAAAAGATGGCGAAAATCAATTTTAAAGGGAATAAGATATTGATCACCGGGGCCTCTTCCGGCATCGGAAAAGCCCTGGCAGTGGAATTCGCCCAGCGGGGGGCCCATCTGGGCCTGGGGGCCCTGCCCCGGGAAACGGATCTTGTCGCATCGGTCGCCGGGGATATTAAACAGCGCTTTGGCGTGAAAACCTGGTGTTTTCCTATTGATCTGGCAAAAGCCGATGGCCCCGATGCCCTCTATGCATCCGTCAAATCCGAGATGGGAGACATCGATGTTTTGGTCAACAACGCCGGCATTGCCTTTTACGGTGAATTCCGGGATCAGCCCTGGGAACCGCTCGCCCGGACCATTCACCTGAATCTTCACGTACCGGCAAAGCTGATGCATCTGTTCATTCCTCATATGATCCGGCAGGGCCATGGACTGGTGATCAACACCTCCAGCGTTTCCGCCCTTCAGCCCACGCCCTATCAAACCGTCTACGGCGCCACCAAGGCAGGCCTCCAAAGCCTTTCCCAGGCGGTGCGGGCCGAGCTCATGGGAACCGGGGTAACGGTCTGCACCTTTAATCCGCCCTATACGAAAACCGATATACTGAACAAAGGAGGATTTCCTGAAAATCTGCGATGGTACGCCATCAGCGGCCTCAAACGCCCGGAGTGGATCGCCGAAAAAGCGGTCAAGGCCTTTGAAAAAGGAAAATTCCTCTATGTTCCGGGCTTCAGCGCCTGGCTGTTTCACATTGTGCTGGTGCGGTTCTCTCCCCGGCGGCTGGTGGACTTCGTATCACGATATTTCCTGCGGGGCGGCTCTTTAACCGGTCGCTAATAATTGACGACTCTGGAACTTTTGCATTCAAACCAACAAATGGATAATCATGGATTCCCTTTACCTCAAGCCCAACGAAGAGAGGCGGTTGATTAAAGGCCATCTCTGGGTGTTCAACAATGAACTTCAAACCGTACCCAAGAATATTCCCGCCGGCGAAATCGTCACTCTTTTTACCCATGATCACCGGCCGATCGGCGCTGGATTTTACAATCCCCACTCCCTGATCGCGTTTCGCCTGCTCACCCATCCCGGCGAAACGCCGGACCAGGCCTTTTTCCGGAAAAAAATTCTTGAGGCAGCGGCCCTCCGGGAAAAAATCTATCCGCCAGAAGAAACCAATGCCTGGCGCCTGGTGCACGGCGAATCAGACGGACTTCCAGGACTTGTGGCGGACCGGTTCCATCAGGCGGTTGTGCTTCAGGCGTTTTCCGCGGGAATGGACCGCCTGCTTCCGATGATTTCCGAGGTCATCGACGATCTTCTCAAGCCTGAAGCTATCATTGTGCGTAACGAATCAGCGCTTCGAGAACTGGAAGGACTTCCTCTGTCCAAAGATATTTTGAAGGGAGACCGGTCGGCAACCGTGCAGACGATTTTTGATGCGGGCGTTTTTTATGAAGTCGATCTCTATGAAGGCCAAAAAACCGGATTTTTCTTAGACCAGCGGGAAAACCGCCGAACCATCCGAAAATTTTCCGCCGGAGCCGATGTCCTGGACGTGTTCGCCAATGACGGCGGGTTCGCCTTAAATGCCCTTTTTGCAGGGGCCAGGTCAGCCACCCTGGTGGACATTTCCGAAGAAACACTGAACCGGGCGCAAAAGAACGCGCGACTGAATAAATTTGAAAATTTTCACCTGATGGCCGGGGACGCTTTCGCCCTTCTGAGCAGAATGGCGGAAGAAAAAAAAGCCTTTGATGTGGTGGTGCTGGACCCCCCGAGCTTCACCAAAAGCCGAAAAAATCTGCCCGCCGCCCTCAAGGCCTACAAAAAACTCAACAAGCTCGGACTGCGGCTGATAAAGCCCGGCGGGTTTCTGGCCACAGCCTCCTGTTCCCACCATGTTTCCGAAGCCGACTTTTTCCAGGTCATCCATCAGGCCGCCCTTGGCGCGGGAAAACAGCTTCGGCTGATTCATAAAAGCGCCCAGCCGCCCGACCACCCGGTCCTGCTTGCCATGCCCGAAACCGGATATCTGAAATTCGCCTGTTTTCAAGTGACCGGCGGATAGCAGGACTTACGGATAGAGAAACGGTAATGGATTAAACCACCTTTTAACCGGAGGAACGCCATGAAAAATAACGGCATCGAAGAGCTGATGTTTTACGGCGATGACGTCAGAATCGCCCGGTTTCCCGAACGCACCCGCTTTTTTTACGCCAATGCGCCTCTACTTCCCGCAGAGGACCCCCTGGGTGTTATTTCCCGGGCTCTGGATCATCCCATCGGCGCAAAGCCATTAGAGCAGCAGTTAACCGGGAAAAGCCGCGTGACCATCGCCTTTGATGATCTCTGCCTGCCCATCCCGCTGATGTTTGGCGATCCCCGGAAAATGATCATAGAGGTCCTGCTGGCGCGCCTCTTTAAAATCGGGATTTCAAAAGACCGGATTTGCCTGATCTGCGCCAACGGCCTTCACCGAAAATGGACGCATCACGAACTCTCCATTGTTCTGGGCAAAAAAGTAATGGGAGTGATCGGGCGGGATCGCATCTTCTGCCACGACGCGACAGAGCCTTCCCAACTGATCCATCTGGGCGAGGACGCATCGGGCCGGGAGATCGAAATCAACCGGGCCGTGGATGAATCGGATATCACCATCTACGTCAACGTGAATTTCACGTCCATGAACGGCGGGGGGAAAAGCATCCTCGTGGGTCTGGGCTCCTGGCGCAGCATCCGCCATCATCATTCGCCCCGGGAGTGGAATGGCATGGATTCCATCATGGACCCCGGCCGCAGCCCCATGCATCTGGCCCTAAATGGAATGGGCCGGATCGTAAAGGAAAAATACAATATTTTCCAGATCGAAAGCGTGATCAACAACCGGGTATGGCCGTCGCTGCTGGCGCCGGTCCTCAGCCCCTTCGGTACACGGCCCCGAAGCGTTGTAACCAAAACCGCCCTAAAAACCCTGTTCGGTGCGGCGGCCCTGTCTCCGCAATTTATGAAACGGTTTGTCCGGAACCGGCTTCGTGCAGGCTATCAGCTCGTGGATGTTTTTGCCGGAGATGTGGATCAGGTCCATCCCAAAACCCTTGAGCGGGTCTGCGCCCAGCAGAATGTCCGGGTGTCTGAGCCCGCGGATATCCTGATTTTCGGGGTCCCGAATTTAAGCCCTTACAGCATGCTGTCGGTGTTTAATCCCATTCTACTGCGAAGCCTGGTGCTCGGATACATGCGGGGGATGTACCAGGATCGGCCCCTGGTGCGGGAAAACGGCGTGATCGTGGCGTGCAATCCCGGCCTTGAAAAGTTTCATCCGGGTCATCATCCCGCCTATATTGATTTCTGGAAAAACGATCTGAAAAGCCACAGGGACCCCGAAGAGTGCTGGCGGACGCTTTCCGAACCCTATGCCCAAAACCCGGTCTACCTTGAGAAATACCGAAATAATTTCGCCTACCACGGCACCCACGGCCTGATCAACTGGATGTGGAGCGGCATGGCCCTGCGGCAGGTAAAAGGGGTGGTGCTGGCCGGGGCTCGGGAGCCGGATACGGCCCGCAAGATCGGTTTCATCCCGGCCCCGGATATCAGCTCCGCCATTAACATGGCAAAGGAGCTGACCGGTCCGGACGCGACCATCGGATACCAGATGATCCCGCCCCTGTTCGGCGTGGTTCTCGAGGCATGACGCCGTCTTTGTTGCGTTTAGCCGGTATTTTGAAAAAAAATCATTTCTGTCTCAGGAGTTCGGCTATAACAGCAAAATAATAAAACGCCGAGCATTATTTAAAAAAAACCCACACTTTCTTACGCAAATGCCGACCGGCCCCAATGCATCAAATATCGGCATTTGACGAGGGTTTGAAGGGGATGCACAAAAAGTTTGTCCCTAAAAAACCTGATGTCACCCAACAAGAAACGTCCATTACCGAAACTATATCGGATAGACATCGCCGTCGGCGATGTACCATACAGCTTTTTTAGCAAAGACAGTGAAAATATCTATAAATAGAGATGACCCCCGATTCCCCGCGATTCCTTATAAATGGATCCTATTTTTTCCTTGTATAAGAAAAAAAAATGTCGTATAATAGTTTAGTCGTTTAGTCTATTGTTTTGTAAATTTTCCCAATCCATTAACTTTTGAAAGGAAATGTCTATGAAAAAGAAAATTTGTTGGGCGGGTATTCTATGTGTCTTTTTATGTCTTGGATTGTTATCAGGTTGTAATGATGACGATGATGACACAAAATCGGACAGCGAGCTTATTGGTTCGTGGATCGCTAATTATTCTGAAGATGATTGCATTATTATCAATGAATGGTCATTCTCGAATGATAATACATTTATATTTCATTGCACAGAAAGTTGTGAAGGCGATGATGGTTATGAATGTACAAACAAGGGGACGTGGGAGGTCCGGGATGGTTTCCTTTATGCAACCAACACCGAGGTTACCGATCCTAATGATGATGAAATCGGTGTAGAATACAAATTAATGTATTTTATTACCTCAACAGAAAAATTGGCAATAACGGATTATATTCATACAAGAACAGGTAGCGGAACAGGTATCGCTGGTGAGTGGAAGAGCTCATTTGATGATGGTGGATGTCAAGAAATTTTAATTTTTAATTCCAACGGAACTTTTTCGGCAGAAGAGGTTTGTCCTGGTGGAGATGAGGATGAGCCGTTTTCTGGAACTTACACTATAGATGGAGACCGTATGAATGCAAATTTTACCTCAGAAAATGGTCCAGAAACCTTTAAAGGTTTTTATAAAATTGTTGATTCAAATTTAATTAATGTCCCAGAAGAAGAGCTTTTCAGCAAAGATTAAAATTCAATTCAACTTGAATAGGTTAATTAATTTCATTTGATCCCTTAAGGAGGGGCTTCATTATTTTAGAAGCCCCTCCTGCTTTTTGAATCCGGGGTAGAGTAGGAAGCTGGATTTCGAACACCGAACGGTACTTTATTTGACGCCTTGCCCTCCGCGGCTGCTACGATGACCCTGCACCAGCCTCCCTCACATCAAACCGTGCGTGCGGTTTTCCCGCACACGGCTGAACAATGATACCTCACGCCATCAGAGATAGCGTCTTTCAGGGTACCCCGACAGCCTCCACTACCGACGCCTTGGTGATGGCAACGGGGGTCAGGGGCACGTCATCATGCCCGCCCTTGCGGCCGGTGGGCACCGCCTTGATTTTATTGACCACGCCATGGCCTTTGGTCACCTTGCCGAACACCGCATATCCCCAGCCCTGGGGGGTTTTGCTTTTGTAATCCAGAAAATCGTTGTTTTTCACATTAATAAAAAACTGGGCCGTGGCGCTGTGGGGATCGGATGTCCGGGCCATGGCCACGGCATATGCGACGTTTTTCAGGCCGTTGTCCGCCTCGTTTTCAATGGGCGCGTTCACGGGTTTTTCACTCATGTCCGCAGTCATGCCGCCCGCCTGAATCATGAATCCATTGATCACCCGGTGAAAAATGGTGCCGTCATAATGCCCGGCCTTGACATATGCCAGAAAATTGGCGGCGCTTTTCGGGGCCTTTTCAGCATCCAGTTCGATCTCAATCTCGCCCATGGTGGTTTCAAGTTTAATCATTTTATTCTCCTTTTCGTTAAAATAAACGCATCACCGGCGCATTGCCTCCGGATCTGATGCATTTCAGGTTTCCGGTTCCAATACCAAACCAGAAACCCGGTTGTCAACCGGACAATCCCGTTTGTGCCATCACCAGAAACGGCGCATGATTGGAAGTAAAAAACGGCGGATCATTCTGAAGGATGGCCCGGATGGGCGCGGGCTTTTTAAATTCCTTTGCCAGAAACCGGCGGACCTGGTCCCGGTTCCAGCCGTGAGGATGCGCAAATTCCCGGTACAGGGATAGATCTCCCGGATAAAATTCATTGGTTTCAAGGCCTGCGGCATCTTGGCTGAATGCCGGCAGGTTAAACACCGCCAGGTTCAGGAAATCAATGGCAGAGGCATGGGCCAGAGTGAAGGCCAGGGTTTTTTCCGCGCTTTTCCGGGTTTCCGTGGGTGTTCCAAATAGCAAATACACATAGGTGGCAATGCCCGCGGATTTCAAATTTTGCAGGGCTTTTGAGACGACAGAAAGATCAATTCCCTTTTTCAAATCCTCAAGAACCGCCTGATCCCCGGACTCCACTCCCAGCTTTAGCATGACGCAGCCGGAGGCCTTCAACGTCCTTGCGAAATCCGGGTCCGCCAGATGGGCCGTGATCCGGGCAAACCCGTACCAGGGAACGCCCGGCGGACGAACGAATATTTGATTAAAAAATTTGGGCGACAGGGCATTGTCCAGAAAATGAATCAGGACGGGCGAAAGTTCCCGAACGGAATTTTCCATTTGATGACGGATAGCTTCAAAATTCTCCGGATGGTATCCGCTTTTTTCGGATTTTTCCGGGCAAAACGCACATTTTCGCCAGTAGCACCCCCGGGATGCGGCGAGAGGAATGACCGGTCCGGGAGACAAATAGGTTTCCACGGGAAATGCCTTGAAATCATGAATGGAAACCTCCGGTATCGTCCGGGATGCCGCCCCGCAGATTTCAAGGAGAAACCCTTCTCCCGGGCCGCTGACCAGATCATCAACGAGGCCCGCAAACGGATTGGAAAATCCCGGGATGTGCATCCAGGAGGTGATCAGTCCACCGCCAAAAACAATCCGGACTCCGGGAAATCGTTTCCGGATGAACCCGGCCATGGCAAAGGCGCAGATGGCCTGGCTCATGAAATTGACTGAAAAACCAATAATGTCGGGCTGCCTTTCTGAAAAGCAGGCAAGAAGTCCTCTGCTGAAGGAAAAATAAAAAGGATTGGCTTCAAAGTCTTCGGCTGCCCGGAGCAAATCCCCGCTGCGCACCGGGGAGCAATCGGATAGGGTAAAATTGGAAAGGGACAGATCCGCGCTAACGTCACGGCCCGCCACCTGAAGGATTCTGCTTATGTCCATGACCGCCCGTTTGTAGCGATCGACGGATGCATAGGTGGCGAACGTCCGCAACGCGAGGAGGTTTTTGTCGATATTCCGGACGGCCCGTTTTGTCCAGGTATCATTTGAGGCAACGGGTTTGTGCAGCAGATCGAAAAGACCGGCCAGGTTGGCGTCATAGACCCGGCAGTCAATGCCGGCGGTTTTCAGCGTTCCGGAAAGCCGGGCGATTCCAGGTGGGGCTTCGCCGGGTTTAGCAACCGGCGGATGGACCAGAAGGATGGATTTTTTGCCCATCATTATATTGATATATTTCCCCCACTGATCAGATGCGGCCCCCGCTCCATCGCAGTTTGGCTTTTAAAATATCAAAATAGTTCCGATCCGGAAAGCTGATGATCTTTACCGGGTGGGGGCTCTTTGAAATCAGAACCGTGTCCTGTCCGTTTAATTCAATCACTTTCTGCCCGTCAAAAGTGATGAAAATGTCCGTTGTTTTTTCCGCCAGCCGGAGTTTGATAATCACGTTATTGGGCAGGATCATGCACCGGTTGGTTAATGTAAACGGGCAGATGGGGTTGATGATGATGCCTTGGACATCCGGATGGACCACGGGACCGCCGGCGGCCAGGGAATAAGCGGTGGAGCCGGTGGGACTTGCGACGATCAGGCCGTCGCTGCGATAGGTGGTCAGGTAATGATCGTTGATCCAGGTTTCGATATTGGCCAGCCGGGCCAGAGCTCCCTTGTTGATCACGACGTCATTTAAAACCGTTTCCCGGGTGATCTCATTTTCTTCACGAAACACTTTCACCAGCAGGCGGCAGCGTTCTTCAATCACATAATCACCCGCAAGAACCCGACCTACCGCCGCAAAAAGGTGTTCGGCGGCGGTTTCCGCCAGAAACCCGACTTCCCCGAACTTGACGCCCAGAAGCGGGATGTCGTGAGAATCCACCCACCGGGAAGCGCTAAGAAATGTTCCGTCTCCGCCCAGGACAAAAACACAGCCCAGTCCGTCCGGGACGGGTTGGTTCACCAGATAATCGTCACCCATCGGATCGTGGGGGGAATAACTTCTGGCCCGGACCACGGAAATATTTTTTTCTTGAAGCCACTTTTCCAGGTCCTCGGCTTTTTTAAGGGCTTCCTTATCCTGCTTGACATACAGACCAATTTGTTTCATGTTCTGGATTCCTCGTTCACCTTTTAACATGATCCATCCCCGGCGGCAGATAAAATTGCCCGGCAAACCGATTCTAATTCTTTTATCTTTTCAGGAAGGGCACCGCAAGTTTTTTTAATCAAGCATGGGATACAGCGGCCTCCTCATTCAAAAAACCATCAGGTCCCCTGATTCCATTTAGAAATTATATTTATATTGACTTATCCGCCCAATTCCTCTATAAATTAAAAGAAATGAGTATTTTGTAACAAGCCAGATTCCAATAAGGATGGAGACAGGAATGAAGGTTAACAAAATTTTATTTGTTTTTTTCATAATTTTGCCATTTATCCTGCCGGCCAGCGGATTCTGCGAGTTAAAAGCCATGAATGACGATGAACTCTTGGATGTATACGCAGCAGCTGGTTTTGCAACCTTCACCATAGAAGACAGTTCAATCACAGAGTCAGGGTATGATGAAGCCAAGGCATGGTTCAATATCCGGGCATATACCTACACGGAAATCGATTCCCTTAAACTCGGCTATCATGATGAGTATGATTACAAGGATCCAACGCCAGGGTTTAATTGGGATGAAGACTGGGTGGATGTCCAGATCGGCAAAATTGAATCAGGTTCCGCTAATGATGATGCCGGTTTTTTAGACCCAACCGAAGACTTCTACGCGCGAGGGTTTTATTTCACAGCGGCCTTCACCGATATTGACACTCCTGCCACCAGAGAACTGAAAACTGTAAAATTCGGCTTTGATTATGTTCAGGGCGATATTAAAGCCAACTTCCTCAGCTACAGCGGCACCATCGATGATTCCAACAACAATACACCGGAATACAACGGCCATAGACTTAACCTGGGGCCGGTGACGATAACCGCTGACCCATTAGATTTAGGACATGGAGTTGCCGGCGGCATGGAAATATCCCTGAACATTGAAAATTACGACAAAGGCTACTGGGTGACCTTTGACAATGCCGTTGTAACCCCGTAAAAAAACACCACAGCGTTTTTAATACTCAAAAGGCCGGATGCCATTAATCGCACCGGCCTTTTTTTATTTTATCTGTTTTTAGCATTTTTAACCATCCAAGCAAAGGAGCGCCGATTATGGACAATCAAAAACTCATCCAAATGCTCAACCGGGACCTGACCGACGAACAC
>PCSG01000225.1 GCA_002772195.1 Desulfobacterales bacterium CG23_combo_of_CG06-09_8_20_14_all_51_8
TCCACGAACCGCTCCTGAATCCAGGCCATGGGAACCGACGCCTTGGTTTCCACCACGCCGATGGCCCCGATGTTTCTCACATCGGCCACCACCGGCAATTCCCGGCAAAGGGCCAGCTCCTCCCGGATCTGGGACGCAATGGCCATCACCTTGCCCTGCCAATCGCTTTCAAGCAGCAGGTCAATGCTTTCCGCAGCCACCCGGCAGGCAAGGGGATTGGCCATGAAGGTTGGGCCGTGCATGAGCACCCCGAACCCGTCAGCGGAAATGCCGCGCGCCACTTCAGCGGTGGTTATTGTGGCGGCCAGGGTCATATATCCGCCGGTCAGGGCCTTGCCCAGACAGAGAATATCCGGCGTCACGTCCGCGTGCTCACAGGCGAACATCCGGCCCGTTCGGCCAAATCCCGTGGCGATTTCGTCAAAAATCAACAGCGCGTCGTTTTCATCGCACAACCGCCGGAACCTTCGGAGATATTCGGGGTTGTAGATATTCATGCCCCCGGCCCCCTGGACGACCGGCTCCACGATCACCGCCGCGATTTCCTCGCGATGGGTTTCCAAAAGGATTTTGAACTCGCTGATCCATTCATCATCCCAGGCGCCGTTGTCCGGATGGGGCCGGGGGGCGAAAAAATGATCCGGCAGCACGCCGGTAAACATCCGGTGCATGCCGCCCACCGGATCGCACACGCTCATGGCCCCGAAGGTGTCTCCATGATATCCTCCCCGGACCGTGAGCAGTCGTTGTTTTTTTGTTTCGCCCCGGGCAAACCAGTATTGAATGGCCATTTTGATGGCCACTTCCACAGCCACCGACCCGGAATCACTGAAAAAGACATGCTGCAGGGGTTCCGGCGTCAATTCAATCAGGCGTTCGGCCAGGCCGACCGCCGGGCCGTGGGTCAGGCCCCCGAACATAACATGGGCCATGGATTTTAGCTGATTTTCAATGGCGGCGTTCAACCTCGGATGATTATACCCGTGAATGGCAGCCCACCAGGAAGCCATGCCGTCAATGAGCTCCCGGCCGTCGGTCAGGCGCAGCATCACCCCGGCGGCGGACGCCACCGGATAGACCGGCAACGGATTTGTCATGGACGCATAGGGGTGCCAGATATGATTTTTGTCATATGCGGCCCATTGTTCGGGATTTTGACTTATTTTAAAATCCGTCATCAGTTGATTTTCCTTTTTAAAAATCTCCCTTGCATGGCCAGGTTAAAACCTGTTACTCTTCCAAACATGAAAATCTCCCTGGACCTTCATCGGAACTGCATTCAAACCGCCGTTAAACAAAAATACAACCGCTTGATCGCAGATTATTTTAAAACACCTTCGGCGGAAAATCAGGAAATCATGGAATCTGAGATCGCCATTCTGAAAACCGCCTTGGAAACCCTGGATTTCGGAAAACTGCGGGCGGAATTTCCCGCTTTGCGGGGCTGCGGCATGAAAAAAATCAGCATAGGAGCCGGGACCGGTAACACCCTCACCATAACCGTCAACGGAAAAGTCATTTATGAGACACATTCAAATCAGCCATCATTATAGGTCATCCCAATCCGGCGGCGACCGGTTCGGCAACCCATTCTTAAGCCGGCTTCTGATCAAGTGGCTGTGCCTGACCGGCGCGGTCCTGTGCGCCGACTACTTGCTGGAAGGCATTTCCACAACCGGATTCGCCAGCGCGATTTTCGCGGCGGCGGCCCTGGGCGTTTTAAACATGTTTTTCAGGCCGCTCCTGCTGATTCTGACCCTTCCCATCAACATCATGAGCCTGGGACTGTTTACCTTTGTCATTAACGCCCTGATGCTGAAAATGGCCTCGGGCCTGATTGATGGATTTACAGTCACGGGCTTCTGGACGGCGGTTTTCGGCGCACTCCTCATCAGCATCGTCAACTGGACCCTCACAGCCCTGATTCAGGAAAACAGGATGTATGAATATTCAGAGCCTGATGGGAAAGACGACGATTTCATTGACTTGAACAAGAGAAACGGGAGATGGGGATAAAAACGGTTCGGCGCCCGCCCCTCCCTGACACCTGAAACCCGACACCTGAAACCTTTTCCCCCTATCCAAACAGATACGAACAGGCCATCACCGCAAACACCACCCCGGCCACATCCGCGGACAGGGCCGCAGCCAACGTATGCCGCAGCCGTTTCACCTGAACCGCTCCGAAATACACGGCCAGCACATAGAACGTCGTCTCCGTGGACCCCTGAATCGTACTGACCAGATACCCCACATAGCTGTCCGGCCCGATGTTTGGGTCATTGATCACCGACGCCAGAATGCCGTAAGCCCCGGAACCGGACAACGGTCGCAGGAGGGCCATGGGCAGGGCTTCCGCCGGAAGGCCGACTTCCCCGGTATAAGCGCCCAACGCCGCCACCATCATGTCCAGAGCGCCGCTGGCCCGGAGCATGCCCACCGCCACGAGAATCGCCACCAGATACGGAATGATCTTCACCGCCACCTGAAACCCTTCTTTTGCGCCGTCCACGAACACTTCATAGACACGCACCCGGCGGATCACGCCGAAGGTCAGAAATCCCACCATGATCAGCGGGATAATCCAGGGGGAAATCACCTTTCCATATAAAACCGTCAGAGGAATCAGCGAAACCAGCACCCCGAGGGCAAGGGCACTGACCCACATCGGATAGGCTGTGGCGGCGGCGTTTTCCACTTGAAAATCTTCTGAAGGGCGGGCATCCGGTGAATCGCTTTCACTCCCTTCGGAGGGGACCGGCACTCCTTCTGGTAATTTTGAAAACCGGGCATACATTTTGGCGGCGATAATGGCCACCGTGGTGGACCCGATGGTGGCGAGGAGCGTGGTGGGGAGAATCCCGGCGGGATCAGCGGACCCGGCTGCGGCCCGCAGGGCGATGACGCCGGTGGGCAGGAGGGTGACACTGGAGGTGTTGATGGCCAGAAACAGGGCCATGGCGTTGGTGGCCGTGCCTTTGTGAGAATTGAGCTTGTCAAGCTCCTGCATGGCCCGGATGCCGAAGGGCGTGGCCGCATTTCCCAGACCCAGGGCATTGGCTGACAAATTCAAAATCATGGCACCCATGGCCGGGTGATCGGCGGGGACATCCGGAAACAGGCGCACCATCAGGGTACGGATGAGGCGGGAAATCCCCTGGAGCAACCCGCCGGCTTCCGCGATTTTCATGAGCCCCAGAAACAGGGTCATGACTCCCACGAGGCCGATGGCCAGTTCCACGGCCCCTGTGGCGGACTCCACCATGGCCACGGACAGGGCTTCGATGGACGGGACCGCCCCTTCCACCGGCACGTTGAAAATCTGCCGGGCCCCGGCAAAGACAAAGGCGGTCAATACAATGATGTAAAAAACGATATTCACGAGTTTAAAATTTAAACTCCAGTTGTACTTGTCATGTCCCGGCCGTCCCGCCTTCAGGTTCCTGAATGGAACCCGCCGAAAGGACCGGTTGATCCGTGTATTCCACCTCAAAACAATCGGCTGTTTTCTTTTGCACGGACTTTAGAAAATCCAGCTTCAGGTTTTTTTCCTGATTCATGATCACCGGAAATCCATAATGGACGTTTCGATGTTTCAAGGGCTTGTCGTTTTGAATGCGCTCCTCGACAAAGGCCTGATGCCGTTTGAGCCGCTCGTTGATATAGCCATTGGCGAAATCTGTTACGGCGCTGATCTGGGTCTCTATGACCCCTTTAAGATTCCGGTCGATTTCAAAGCCCACGAAATTTCGGCCGGCGGCCATGGCGGCCAGCAGGGTGGTGCCCAGCCCCATAAACGGGTCCAGCACCGTGTCCCCTTTGACTGAATACATATTGATCAACCGGTAGGGGAGCTCAAAGGGGAAAGCCCCGCTGCGCTTTCGCGTTTCTTTGTCCGCCAGATCCTGCCGGGCCCCTTTCAGGTCAAACCACACGTCGGAAAACCACTGGTTCCGTTCTTCCCAGAACAGGGCGCTCTCCTGGCGGTGAGCGCGGTCTTTCTCGGTATCAAAAGTCCGTTTCTTGCCCTTTCGCAAAATCAGGACATATTCATGCTCCAGGGTCACGTAGGCCCCGGCGGGCAAGACCCCGGAGCCCATGAATTTATTGGGGGCGTTGGTCTGCTTGCGCCAGATGATCGCCGGCAGCGGGGACA
>PCSG01000185.1 GCA_002772195.1 Desulfobacterales bacterium CG23_combo_of_CG06-09_8_20_14_all_51_8
GAGACGCGCCGGACCGTCCGTCGGTTCGGCTGGTGGATACCCGCAAAACCGTTCCGGGATGGCGGGAGCTGGACAAGTACGCAGTCCGGGTCGGCGGCGCGTATAATCACCGCATGGGACTCTATGACGGGGTCCTGATCAAGGACAATCATATTGCGGCGTTCGGCGGCATCCCGGCGGCCGTGGCCCATATCCGGAACCAGGTGTCGCATCTCGTTAAAATCGAAGTGGAAACATCGACTATTGCGGAAGTCCATCAGGCTCTGGCGGCCGGGGCCGATGTTATCATGCTCGACAATATGGGGCTTGAGGAAATCCGCGAGGCGGTGAAACAGATAGGCGGACGTGCCCTGATCGAAGTTTCCGGCCGGGTGGCCCGGAGTGATCTGAAACGTCTGGCGGACACGGGCGTGGATATCATTTCTGTCGGGGCGCTCATCCATGCGGCCGGGTTTGTGGATATCAGCATGCGGATCGCACCCGCCCCATGATTCCCATTCGAGACACGGTTCGGTCCCGGAATTATCCGGTGGTGAACCTGAGCCTTATCGGTATCAATATTTTTATATTTTTCATCCAGATGTCTCAGGGGCCGGGCTTGGAGCGGTTTATCTACACCTATGGTCTGGTCCCGGCCCGGTTTTCCACCCCGTATATTTCTTCACATTTTACTTTAATTCAGCAGCTATTTTCTTTGATATCATTCATGTTTCTTCATGGCAGTATTATGCATATTCTGGGAAACATGTGGATGCTCTATATTTTCGGCGATAACGTGGAAGACCGGCTGGGGTCGTTCTATTATTTGATTTTTTACCTGTTCTGCGGACTGGCTTCCGGCCTGTTTCATCTGGTTTTGAATTTTCATTCCCCAATGCCGACCATCGGTGCCAGCGGGGCCATTGCCGGGGTCATGGGAGCCTATTTTATCCTGTATCCCCATGCCAAAATTCTGACATTGATACCGATTCTTATTTTCCCCTGGTTTGTGGAAATTCCCGCGGTTTTTTTTCTGGGGCTCTGGTTTTTCATGCAGGTCATCAATGCGGCATCGTCTGGCGCCATGGCCACAGGGATCGCCTGGTGGGCCCATATCGGCGGATTTGTCTGCGGGATCATCAGTTTGAAGTTTTTGAATGTGCTGCCGGACGGAAGCATTGCCGGTGGTTTGAAGCAGGCCTCGCTGAAACGGAAAACCAGTCCTCGGTTTCAGGTCTTAAAAACACCTTCCGGCAGACCGGAACCGGACGGATATCAGGAAATTTACGTTACTCCCCATGAAGCGGCGGCGGGCGCAAAAAAAATGATCAACATCCCCTGGGGGTTTTATAATCGTTTTTACAACGTGACGATCCCGCCCGGGACCCGAGACGGCATGCTTCTGCGATTGAAAGGCGCCGGTCCTCGCTCGCCGGAGGGCCATCCGGGGGATTTGTTTTTAAAAGTCAGGGTTAATCAGACGTCTATGTTTTAAATGTCGAGGATGGATCTTTTGGTTTCTGACGCCGGAACTTCCTGTCCGGCCCCTTCGGAGCGCGGCAACACCATCGTCACCCGGTTGCGGCCCGCCTGTTTAGAAAGATACATGGCTTTGTCCGCCCGCCGAACGAGTGCATCCATGGGTTCTCCAGGGAAATATTCGGTCACGCCGATGCTTACGGATAATTTTTTTGGATCATCTCCGCTGAAAAGTCCGGTTTGAACGACTTCATTAATGCGCTCTGAAACCGACACTGCCGCAGGACAGGTCGTTTCCGGTAATATGACGGTAAATTCTTCGCCGCCGTATCGATAGGCGGTGTCTATGGTTCTCAGGCAGGATTTTATCAGACGGGCGATCCGGTGAAGCACCGCATCGCCTTCAAGATGGCCGTGGGTGTCATTGAATGTCTTGAAATGGTCCACATCGATGAGGAGCAGGGAAAGGGGGCGCTCATAACGGTTGTGCCGGTGGATCTCAATTTCCAACTCATGATAAAAATGCCGGGAATTATAGAGCTTTGTCAAACCATCCGTAATGGCCAGCTCCTTAAATTTTTCCATCATGCAGGTTTGCTCACGGAGGAGGGCGCGTTCCCGCAGTACCCGTTTCAGGCGCAATTGAAGTTCGTCTAAGCGGAACGGTTTGAAAACAAAATCACTTGCGCCTCTGGCAATGGCCTCCTCATAGGAAAAATTGTCTGTAAAACCGGTGATAACGATGACATCCGTATCGTAGTTTTTTTTTATCACCTGCATCATTTCCAGGCCGGTCATGCCCTTCATGACGATATCCGTGATCACCACGTCCATGGGTTCGGTTTTAAGCAATGCCAATGCAGTTTCCGCGCTTTCCGCCGTATACGTGGTAAAATCGAGAATGGTCAGAAATTCCTCTAGTGAATTTTTGACAGCGTCATCATCATCAACGATTAAAATTCGGGCGGTCATTAGAAAAAACAGGACCTTTAAGGTTTCTATTGCATGACTGTTGTTGACATGTTTTTGCAGGTTTGATAACTATTTCATTTTTAAAATTAACCTGATTTAAATAACATAAGTGTTGCGAGCCTGTCAATTTTTTTTATTCTAATTTGCGCTGTCGTCAGCGTCTTATTTTCAAAAGATCGTAACAATCAAGATTTACTAGTTCAGGAAAATGAAAAACATACGAAATTTTAGTATTATCGCCCATATTGACCACGGCAAGTCAACACTCTCCGACCGGCTGATCCAGGCGACCCATATGGTATCCGACCGGGACTTTAAAAATCAGATGCTCGATACCATGGATATCGAACGGGAACGGGGGATCACCATCAAGAGCCAGACGATTTGCCTGCCGTACACGGCTAAAGACGGCCGGCTGTATTATCTGAACTTGATCGACACGCCCGGGCATGTGGATTTCAGCTATGAGGTGTCCCGGGCCCTGGCCTCCTGCGAAGGAGCGCTGCTGCTGGTGGACGCCAGCCAGGGGGTGGAGGCTCAGACCATCGCCAATATGTATCTGGCGGTGGAACATAATCTGGAAATTATCCCCATTATCAATAAAATTGATTTGCCTTCCGCTGAAATCGATAATGTCCGCGAACAGATCGAAGAAGATCTGGGCCTGGATTCAGAGGCCGCGATTCTTTGTTCGGCCAAAGAAGGCATCGGCATTGATGAGGTTCTGGAAGCTGTCGTCAACAAGCTTCCGCCTCCAGAAGGCGATCCGGAGGCCCCCCTGGAAGCCCTGATATTTGACTCCCACTATGATCCCTACCGGGGCACCATCATTCATTTCCGGATTTTTCAGGGGACCATCCGAACCGGGGACGAGATTCTATTGATGTCCAATGGAGCCCGGTATTTCGTTGAAGAGGTGGGCGTTTTTCAGATTATGCGAGTTCCAAAGCCTGAACTGACTGCCGGTGAAGTGGGGTATGTGATTGCCGGCATCAAAACGGTCAGCGACACCCGGTGCGGGGATACCGTTACCTTGAAAAAAAATCCCTGCGCAAAGCCGCTGCCGGGTTTCAGGGAAGCCAAACCCGTTGTTTTTTCATCCATTTATCCGATTTCCACCGATGATTATCCGGATCTGGCGGAGGCCATTGAAAAGCTCAAATTAAACGATGCGTCCTTGATATTTCAGAAAGATTCCTCCGCGGCTCTGGGGTTCGGTTTCCGGTGCGGTTTCCTGGGGCTCCTGCATTTGGATGTGGTCCAGGAACGTCTTGAAAGGGAATATGGCCTTTCCCTGATCATCACCGCGCCATCCGTGGCCTATGAAATGCATTTAAACGACGGGACTGTGATGATGATCGACAACCCGGCCCTTTATCCGGATCCGACGAAAATCGCGAAAACTCTGGAACCCTATATCCGGGCGTCCATTATTATTCCGGACAAATACATGGGGCCGGTGATGAGTCTGGCCCTTGAGCGCCGGGGAATCAATACGGATTACCAGTATTTTTCCAGCAACCGCATGGAAATGATTTTTGAATTGCCCCTGGCCGAAGTGGTGTATGATTTTTATGATAAACTCAAGACCGTCACCCAGGGATATGGGTCCTTCGATTATGAAATGATCGATTACCGGGAATCAAACCTGGCGCGGGTGGATATTTTGGTCAATGGGGATCGGGTGGATGCCCTGTCTCAGCTCGTACACCGGGACAACGCCGTATCCCGGGCAAGG
>PCSG01000138.1:0-9921 GCA_002772195.1 Desulfobacterales bacterium CG23_combo_of_CG06-09_8_20_14_all_51_8
GGCCCGGGTCGCATCGCCGATGCCGAGCCGGATGATTTCAGTTTCCGGGTTCTGCCGCTGAAATTCAGCAACCCGCCGGGCAATGGTGGAAAAAAGATAGGATGCCTGAAGTTTCAGGTAGTGTTCATTGATTCTGATCATGGGATGCCTCGTTTAATATATTGAATAAATAAAGAATAATTTTTTTTCCGCAACCCAGCCCTGGGCAAGGTGCGGGCAGCTTGCGTTTGGCCGAAGAATATCCGGGTTATAATAAAATGCCGGATGCCTGTCAATCCATGGGCCGGTGAATGGCGGAAAACTTTCCGGTAAATTGAAATTCGATCGGGTATTTATCCCTTTCGGCCCGTTCTTTTCGGGTTTGCCGAATTCATCACTTGACACAGGGATTCAATATTGCATAAAGTGATGAAATTCTATAAAAATTAATGGATTCTGAAAATATTTAAACGATGAGGTGAAACCAATGTTTGTCGAAACCATGGAAGACGATATCAAAATCATGACGTTTAAAAACGGAAAAACAAACCCCATCAACCGGGAAATGCTAGTGCGGCTAAAGGAAATTATTGACGAGGTCAATGCCTCGCCCACAGCCAGGGGAATTATTTTAACCGGAGACGGCCGGTTTTTTTCCAGCGGGTTTGATCTCCCGATTTTTATCAATTTTAAAGACCAGAAAGAAGCCATCGGTTTTTTTGAAATGGAAGAAGCGGTGCTGCTTGCGCTGTTCACCTGCGAAAAACCTGTGGTGTCCGCCATTAACGGCCATTGCGCCGCCGCCGGCCTGATTTATTCCATGGCTGCGGACTACCGGATCGCCAAGGACCATCCGAAAATCAAAATCGGCATGACGGAAATCAAAATCGGCCTGGGGCTCAGCATTGCCCAGCATGAAGTCATGCGCTTCGGTTTTGACGGTAATTTAAAATTCAGGGATGTCATGTATTTCGGTAATATGTATGGGGTTGAACAAGCAAAACAACTGCAGCTAATCGACGAAGTGGTTTCGGAAGATCAGCTCATCGACCGGGCCAAGCAGGTCATCAAACAATGGATTGATACCCCCAACCGCCCGTTTATCCAAATGAAACAAATGCTGAGAATGGATACGGCAAGGCGCATTCAAAAGAAGCTCAAAGAGGAAAACTGGCATGACGGGATGAATAGTTTTTTTAAAGATGATGTGCGAAAGACCCTGGAATTTGTCCAGGCCAGCATGGCGTAGGCCCGGTCCGGCGGAATATACTGATGCGAAAAAATGCGATGGACGCTTTTCTGCCGCTGATTGAAAAGCCGAGCCAATATCTGGGCACTGAAAAAAATGCCGTCATAAAGGACAGACAGGCGGTTCGTCTGCATTTTGCCCTGGCGTTTCCGGATGTTTATGAAATCGGCATGTCCCATTTCGGGCTGCAGATCCTGTATCATATTTTAAACTCCCGGGCGGAGATCGCTGCGGAACGCGTTTATGCGCCGGGCCTCGATCTGGCGGCTCGCTTGAAAAACGCCGGCATCCCGTTGCCTTCGCTCGAAACCGGCACGCCGTTAGGCGAATTTGATATCATCGGTTTCAGCCTTCTCTATGAGATGAACTATACCAATGTGCTGCTGATGCTGGATCTCGCCGGGATTCCGTTTTATGCCTCCGAGCGGGATGCGACCTATCCAATCATCATCGCCGGCGGACCCTGCACCGTGAACCCGGAACCCGTGGCGGATTTTTTTGATGCCATGGTGGTTGGAGATGGGGAAACCGTCATTTTAGATATGGCGGCGGCCTGGATGGCATGGAAAGACGGCGGGAGCGGTGACAAACGCCGCCTGTTGCGGGACTGGTCCAAAATCCGAGGGGTTTACGTTCCCGCGTTTTTTACGCCCCTCTATGATGGCTCGCATTTTGTGGGAATCCGTCCGGAATTGGATGATTACCCGAAGGTGGGTCGCGCCATTGTGCCGGATCTGGATGCTTCTCCGTTTCCCGATGCGCCGATTGTTCCTTACGGACGACCGGTGCACGACCGACTTCGTCTGGAAATTGTCCGGGGATGCACCCGGGGATGCCGGTTTTGTCAGGCGGGGATGATTTACCGCCCGGTGCGGGAGCGGTCTGTTGAAAATCTCATGGCGCTCGCGGAAAAATCCATTGCCGCCACCGGCTATGAGGATATTTCCCTTCTGGCACTCAGCACCGGCGATTACAGCGGCCTGTCCGCGCTCATGCACCGCCTGGTGAGTTGCCATGCTTTGGAAAATATCGCCCTGTCATTGCCGTCTTTCCGCGCCGGGACCCTTTCTCCGGAAATTATGGACCTGATCCGGCAAATCCGCAAAACCGGATTCACTATCGCCCCGGAAGCCGGGAGCGACCGCCTGCGGGCCGTGATCAATAAAAATATTTCGGAACAGGAAATCTTTGATACGGTTTCCGCGGCCTTTGATCTGGGCTGGCAGGTGATCAAATTTTATTTCATGATCGGACTGCCCACGGAAACCCAAGATGACCGCCTTGCCATTGTGGACCTGGTCCAGCGGATTCGGCGAAAACTGAAAGCTGCGGGTCGGCGGCCCAATTTTCATGTCAGCATCGGCACGTTTATTCCCAAGCCCCATGTTCCCTTTCAATGGTCGTCCCAGATGCCATTGGCTGAATCCCGGGAAATCATTTTCGATCTGAAACGACGGCTGACCATATCCGGGGTGGAATTCAAATGGCAGAAACCCGAACTCAGCATCTTGGAGGGCTTGTGGGCCCGAGGCGACCGGCGGCTTTCCAAATTGCTGGAAACAGCCTACCGAAAAGGCTGCTGTTTTGACGGCTGGTCGGATCAGTTTGATGTTGCATCATGGGAGGCCGCGATTCAGGAGACCGGCATTGACATCCATTATTATACCACGCGAAGCCGGTCGGTCGATGAACCTCTCCCGTGGGATCATATAGATACAGGCGTATCCAGGGAATTTTTGAAGACCGAATACGCCCGGGCCTTTGAAGGCGTGTCCGTGCCCGATTGCCGTTTGGGCGAATGCCAGGGCTGCGGGGTTTGTGATTTTAAAATCATTCAGCCAAGGATCCACTCGTCGCAATCCCTCCCGGTGCCGGCTTCGGGCGCGGCATCCGTAGAAAATTTTCCGGAGACGGATGCGCGGTATGAAATTTTTTATGCCAAGACCGGTCCGGCGAGATTTTTCGGCCATCTGGAAATGGTGAATATTTTCATCCGGGCCATCCGGCGGGCCGGGTTGAAAATTAAATTTTCCGAAGGGTTTCACCCCAAGCCCAAAATGTCGTTTCATAATCCCCTGCCGGTGGGAATGCAAAGTGAAGCCGAGTCGTTTTATATTACGTTCAGGCAAGCGGCGGACTTCGAACAGATAATTGTTTCGGTGAACAGCCAGCTGCCGGAAGGCCTTATTGTCACCGGCTGCCGGCACGTTTCCGATTATAAGCACCCGGAGCTTCCCCAAACAGAGGATTTCCGGGTGTGCTGTGTGGGACAGGAATTTGACGAGCAGCGGATTACAGCCTTTTTAAATACCGAAAATTGGCCCTTGGAGCGAACATCCAAAAAAGGGAAAAAACAGGAAATCAATTTGAGGGATGTTGTTGTCATCCTTGAGCGAAGGTCGCAGGAAGAGTTGAGGCTTCGGCTGAAGACCGTCGAGGGTCTGTCGGTGCGGCCCGCAGACGTTATTCAATCCATTTTTCAGTTTTCCGAACTCACGATGCTTCAGGCGGAAATTATAAAGGAAAAGCAAAAGCCGGACCACTTGGAAAACATTACGGAACCGAAGGACCATCCGGTCCGGTAATTGCATAAGGGCGGCCTTTTTAAAGAGTGTCCGCAAAAAAAAGGGTTTTATATGTACAGAGAACTTGTTGTTAATGCCATCGGCCCGGAAATCCGGGTGGCGCTGTTGGAGGACGGGACCATCGTCGAACTCTATGTGGAGCGCAGTGATGAGTCCAATCTTTCCGGCAACATCTATAAGGGGCGGGTCCAGCGGGTGCTGCCGGGAATGCAGGCGGCCTTTGTGGATATCGGGCTCAACCAGGCGGCGTTTATCTATGTGGATGACGTGATCGACGAAAGAGAGAGCGGGTATTTGGAGCATGTGTATCTGTCCAATAAGGAGGAAGAGGATGACGCCGGTCTTCAGTCCGAGGAACCGGACGGAGAAAAAGAACCGCCAAAGCCCAGAAGCAAATCATCCATTGAAACGCTTCTGGCGGAAGGCCAGGATGTTCTGGTTCAAATCGCCCGGTCCCCCATCGGCAGCAAAGGCGCCCGCTTGACCTCCTATGTATCGATTCCCGGTCGCTTTCTGGTGTTGATGCCCACGGTGGATCATATCGGAATTTCCAAGAGAATCACGGACGAGGATGAACGGCTCCGTTTAAAAAACCTGGTGCTCGCCCTAAGAACTCAGAATCATGGGTATATTGTTCGTACGGCCGGCGAAGGGCTGTCCGAAGACAAAATGCGCAAGGAAATGGACTTTCTGGCCAATCTCTGGACCGATGTTCAGGCAAGCTTCCGTACCGCAGTATCGCCGGCCCTTTTGCATAAAGAGCTGACAGTTACCTTAAGAAGCGTGAGGGATCTGCTGACCCATGATGCCGATAAAGTCACCATTGATTCGGCGGCGGTGCATAAATCCGTGCTCATGTTCATCGAAAAATTCATGCCCCACCTCACGGAGTCCATCACCCTTTATGAGGGGCCGGAGCCGATTTTTGATGCCTACAACCTGGAGGTCGACATCGGGCGGGCCCTGAAAAAAAAGGTATGGCTGAAATGCGGCGGGTATATCATTATTGAAAACACCGAGGCGCTGGTGGTCATCGACGTGAATACCGGCCGCTATGTGGGAAAGCACAATTTCGAAGAAACCGTGCTGAAAACCAACCTGGAAGCGGTCAAGGAAATCGCCTATCAGGTGCGCCTCAGGAATCTGGGAGGAATTATTATTATTGATTTTATCGATATGGAAAGAAAATCCAACCAGGAAAAGGTGTATACTTCCCTGGTCGAGGCCTTGAAAAAAGACAAGGCCAAAACCAATGTGCTGCCCATATCGGATATGGGACTGGTACAGATGACACGGAAGCGGGTGGTCAAATCCTTAAACCGGATGCTGTGCGAGCCTTGTTTCTATTGCGACGGCGAAGGAGTCCTTCTGTCCCGGCAGACCATCTGCAATAATATTTACAGGGAAGTGCTGCGTCTTTCCCATGATGTGCAAGGAGAAAAAATCAGCCTCCGGGTTCATCCGGACATAGCTGACCTCCTTCTGGGGGAGGCCAATGACATTATCATTTCCCTGGAAAAGCATCTTCATCGGCAGGTGGTTATTTACCCGGTGGCGGAATTTCATATCGAAGAATTTAATATTATTGAATTATATCTGGAATAAACACGACATGACGATCAAATTTTTGCAGTTGACAAATCCCTATCGGGTATGATTATATTTTTTGATTAATTTATTGTTTTTTCCAGTGATAAAAGTGGTGTAGAAAATAACAAATTGATTTTATATAATAAAATTTGATTTAAGGATGGAAACGGATGAAACGGACATATCAGCCGAGCAGAGTCAAACGGGCAAGAACCCATGGGTTTTTAAAACGGATGTCAACCAAGCAGGGCCGGCGGGTCCTCAGCAGGCGGCGGGCCAAAGGACGAAAAAGGTTGGCGGTGTAAGTGTGGCCGCTATAATCGTCAGATGCAAACGTGTTTTGGATTAAAAAAATCGCAGAAGATCCTGGATCGCTCAGAATTTCTTTTGCTGTCTGAACACGGGAAGAAATTTCAGGATAATTATTTTATTGTGCTTTGTTTGTCCGGGAGTTCTCCTTGGCCGCGTCTAGGGGTTACCGTATCCAGGCGGGTCGGCAACGCGGTGAACAGAAACCGGATAAAGCGGCTGGTCCGGGAGTGGTTCCGCTTGCGCAGGTCCGCTGTTTCCGGAAATTGGGATATCAATATCATCGCCAAAAAATCGGCAGCCATCATCGCCAAAAAATCGGCAGCCGGAGTGACTTTCAACCAGGTGTATCAATCTCTGGAAAAATTATTCGCCAAAATTGGGGGCTTTTGAAATTAAGTATCTGCTATTGATTGTAATAAAAGTTTATCAAGTGCTCTTGTCCCCGGTTTTGGGTCCCTCGTGCCGTTTTTATCCGTCATGTTCGGCGTACGCTATGGAAGCAATCGGTCGGTATGGTGCTTTTAAGGGGGGATATTTGTCGATAAAACGCATTCTGCGGTGCTATCCATTTCATCCGGGTGGCTTCGATCCGGTTCCATAGCTGGTTTTTTATACCGGGGTTATTTCCTGTCCGGAGGCCTCATAATTTTTGAATACAGCTTATACGCCTTCCTCATGCCAGTCCTGCAGAAATATTCAATAAACGCCATATGATCCAATTTGTTTTGAAAAATTTTTGATATGTGCCGCTGACGAAAGGCCTGGTATTTTTGCATTGCATAGAATTAATTAGATAATATTCAGGAGTTGAATATGGAACAAGGCCGTTTGTTTTTGGCGATCGCGCTTTCTTTTCTCGTCTTTATCGCCTGGGAGTTTTTATTTGTTGATAAACAGGCACCTCCCCCCCTGGTTCCCTCGGAAAAAGCGGTTGAAACAATTGTCGGCGAAAATGCAAGCCCGGCACCGGAGGAGTCGCCAGCGTCGGAGCCAGCCGAAATCCTTGAACGGCCTTCCACCCCGGGCGTATTTTTTAAAGCCATCGACATCGTGACGCCACTTTATACTGCCAGAATTTCGGAAAAAGGAGCGGCCATTGTCAGTTTTGTTTTAAATGACTATCGGCAAGGCGTGGATGCAAATTCTCCCAAAAAGGAATTGATCTCTGAAAATAATTCCTCCGGCACCCTGCTTCTGGGTTTTACAAATAAGGCCGTCCCCGGGATTGCGGATGCGGTGTTCACCACCGATCTTTCAGGTGACGCGCTGGCGGTGACGGATGCTTCCCGGTCCGTTTCCTTTTTTTGGCGATCGGACGAGGGGATTTTGATTGAAAAGCGGTTGTCGTTCTATCCGGATACATACAAAATTAAAATGGAAGTTATTTTGACAAATGCCTCCACCCGGGCGCTCGAAGAGGATTTGACTGTTTCTATGATGAATTCCGGCCCGGACGACAAGCGGCAGTTCCTCTTTGAAGGACCTTTTGCTTTAGTTGACAATAAACTGCAGGAAGTCAACCTGAAAGATATCGATAAGAACAATACGATTTCAGGAAATATCGAATGGGCGGGAATCGGCGATCATTATTTCATGAGCGTGATCATTTCGGAAATATCTTCTTCCGCCAAAGTTTTTTTAAATTACAAAAAAGATGTGAATCTTCTGAAAGTCGATTATATTCAACCAGAAAGCAAGCTCTCGCCGGGCGCGAAACGCCAGTTTGATTTTGCGGTTTATCTGGGGCCCAAGCGGATGTCTGTTTTAAAAAGCACTGGCTCAAATCTGGAAAAAGCGATCGATTTCGGTTTTTTCGACATCATCGCAAAGCCATGCCTGTGGCTGATGAACTTCGTCCATGATCACCTGATAGCCAATTACGGGATTGCCATTATTCTGCTGACCATTTTATTTAAAATAATTTTTTGGCCGCTGGGCACTAAAAGCTACAAATCCATGGCGGAAATGAAACGGCTTCAGCCCCTGATGAACGAAATCCGGCAGAAACATAAAAATGATAAAAAGAAGATGAACGAGGAAATCATGGGGTTGTACCGGACTTACAAAGTCAATCCCATGAGCGGGTGTCTGCCAATGTTGGTTCAGATACCGGTATTTTTCGCGTTTTACCGGATGCTGTACGGCGCCATAGAGTTGCGCCATGCCCCTTTTTGGGGGTGGATTAATGATCTGTCCGCCCCGGATCGTCTGTTTTCATTTAATTTTTCAATTCCCCTGATGACGCCCCCTTACGGCATACCGGTGTTAACCATTATTATGGGGGCGACGATGTTTTTGCAGCAGAAATTGTCCCCTCCGCCGGGTGACCCCTCCCAGGCCAAAATCATGATGATGCTGCCGCTGATATTTACATTTATTTTTATTAATTTTCCCGCAGGTCTTGTCCTTTACTGGCTGGTCAACAATGTCCTGTCCATTTCACAGCAGTATTACATTACCCGGAAAAATGCTTAGTAGGGAGGATTTACATGAAGTCTTTTTTGGACTTTGAGGAAAAAAGCGTTGAGAAAGCGATTCAGAAAGCATGCGAGGATCTCAATGTTTCACGTGAAAAATTAAAATATGATATTATTTCGCATGGTTCCAGCGGTATCTTCGGGCTCGTCGGCGCTAAAAAAGCCTTGATCCGTGTTTTTGTGCCGGATTTACCCAATCACCCGTCACCTCAGGAAATCTCTTCGGCAACCGTTCCGGACGCGCCCCAATCAAAGACTGAAATGGCGCAAACCGACCGGGAAACCGTTAGCGCGCTGGTGGACGAAGCCTTTGGTGAAAGCCGGGAGCCGATAAGGGAACCTGCTTCGCCGAAAAAATCCAGAAAACCCCGAAAAAATCAAAAACTTGAAAAAAAAGTCAGCGCTCAACAACCGAAACAGTCTGAAAAAAAGGAGAAAATTGAGCTAACCGATACCGCCGAGAAACGAGAAAACGCGGAAAAAGTCGAGGAATCCGCTGAATCATTAGCTGTGCCGGTTTCGGAAAGGCCGCCGATGGACGAAGTCCCGGAGTTGCCGGCGAACCCGGAAGCCGCGCTGGCCGTGGCCCGGGAACTGGCGGAAAAAATTTTTATCGCCATGGAAATGGCGGCGGAAATATCATTGAAGCCTGATTCGGAGCCCTGCGGTCTCAATTTGAAAGTATCAGAACCCGGTGCTTTGATCGGAAAACGGGGTCAGACCCTGGAAGCCATTCAATACCTGGTGGACAAGGTCGTAAACAAGCAATGCGGCAAAGGAAGCCGGGTGATCGTGGATGTGGATGGTTATGTTGAATCCCGTAAAACTGAATTGAAAGAACTTGCCACGCGCTTGGCAAGCAAAACATTAAAAAGCGGCAAGCCATCGACCATGACGCGAATGAATGCCCATGACCGGCGTATTGTTCACATCGCGCTGAAGCGAAACCCGGCAGTGCGAACCCAGAGCGTGGGTGACGGCTATTACCGGAAGCTGATCATTTTTCCCAGAAAAAAGACCCGCCAAAAAGCGGATGCCCCCAAAGCAACCGATTGATATCCATTAATTGTTTCGGCTTGTGAACAGCTGCGTCAATGGCAGACGGGATCAGATGATGGAAGCAACGATTGTGGCCATTTCAACGCCGCCGGGACACGGGGGCATTGGCATCATTAAAATATCCGGGCCGGATGCCGTGTCTGTCGCCCTGTCCGTGTTTGCGCCTCCAAAATCCAAAAATCAGCAGTCGGGCTTAGGGGACACGGTATCACCGGCTTTTACGCCGAAATCCCGTCATTTGTATTACGGTCATATTGTCGAAAAAATTTCAGGCCGTGTCATAGACGAAGTCCTGTTTGTCGTGATGCGCGGGCCGGCATCCTATACAGGTGAAGATGTCGTCGAGATTCACTCTCATGCCGGACCGGTGGTGCTTCAGTCAATTTTGAAGTTATTGCTGGAACACGGAGTGTGTCTGGCCGAGCCTGGGGAATTTACGCGTCGTGCTTTTTTAAACGGCCGCATTGACCTGACTCAGGCAGAGGCGGTGATTGATGTGATCACCGCTCGTTCGGAAAAAGCCATGGAAATGGCCGCTGCCCAGGTAGCCGGCGATCTGCATCGCAAGATCTGTTCTATTCGCGCCATTCTGCTTGAAGTTTTGTCATCTGTGGAAGCGGCTATTGATTTTCCGGATGAAGTTGGGGATGCGATTGACGGGCATCGCCTG
>PCSG01000138.1:9928-14247 GCA_002772195.1 Desulfobacterales bacterium CG23_combo_of_CG06-09_8_20_14_all_51_8
GGTTGGATGATTCTTTGATCGAAGAGGTTGCCCGGCTAATCACGCGCAGCGAAAACCGGGCATTTTTGCGAGAAGGTCTCAAGATCGTTATTATGGGCGGACCCAATGTGGGCAAATCCAGCCTGATGAACTGCCTGGTGGGCAAGGAACGGTCCATTGTTAGTGATATTCCGGGGACGACCCGGGATTTTATTGAGGATACTTTTCTCTCTGGCGGAGTACCCATTGTTCTTACGGATACTGCCGGAATTCATGAGGCGGATGATCCCGTGGAGCGTATGGGAATTGAAAAATCCTGGAGTTCCATTGCCGAAGCCGATCTGATTCTTTTTATGGTGGATGCCGGAAGGCCCGTCAGTGAATACGATCGGGAGATTATTTCCAGGCTGGCCGGGAAAAAAATTATTCTGGTCGTAAACAAGACGGATTTGCCCGAAAGCAAGCAGCGTTTTGAAATGCCTGATGAATGGCGGATTTTGAAATCTTTTGGGATTTCCGCGCTGTACAATCGGGGGATCGATGCTTTAAAGCAGTTGCTTGTGGAAACTGCGGTCGCTTCAACCGCAGATCCGGAGGATAAAATCGTCCCAAACCTGCGTCATAAGCAATGTCTGGAAAAATCCCTGCGTTCATTAAAGCTTGCCCGCGAGGGATTTGCCCAATCGCTGCCCCTGGAACTGATTTCTATTGATTTAAAGACTGCCTTGGATGCTCTGCTGGAAATCACCGGCGAAAGGCTGAAGCCAGATCTTCTGGACCAAATTTTTTCCAGATTCTGCATTGGAAAATAAAATTTATGATTTAGCGGGATGTAGGAAACGTTATGCGTGAAGGCAAGGCGATATTGAGGTGTGGAGGAAAATTTCACATTTTGGCCTTTCGAGAGGTCGTCCACTGTTTCACGTGAAACATCGGCCTTATCCGGCGGGTTTGAAAATTATCAATTCCGGGAATTTGGAAGTTATCAATTTGTGTCATGGTCGGTACCATGACGGTTTATAGGCAGGAGAATCGTTTGCTATGAAAATGGATTTGATACCATACTTCAAAAAATATGAGGCACTGGTTGCGAAGGCGGAGAAAGTTTTCGCGCAAGTAAAAGAAAAATATCCTGACGCGGTTAAATGCGAAAAAGGCTGCGCGGACTGCTGTCATGCACTCTTTGATCTGACACTGATTGAAGCGTTGTATATGAATCAGCGTTTTAATGAGACATTCAGCGGAAAAACCAAAGCGGATATAATTGAAAAAGCCGATAAAGCGGATCGTCAGATCTATAAAATTAAAAAAGCAGCATACCGCTCGACTCAGGCTGGAAAATCTGAAGAAGATGTGGTTGAAGAAGTCGGGCAAAAACGCATTCGATGCCCGCTGCTGAGAGCGGATAATTTATGCGAAATGTATGCTTATCGGCCGATCGCATGTCGTGTATACGGTATTCCGCAGGCTATCGGCGGTAAGGGCCGTACGTGTGGCTTGTCCGGGTTCGTCCAGGGGGAAAGTTATCCAACGCTGAATCATGATCTAATTCATGATCAGTTGATGTCTCTATCATCGGATATGGTAACGGCGATTCATTCTCGGCATCTTCGAATGGCGGAAATGCTGGTGCCGCTGTCGATGGCGTTAATCACCGATTACAATGAAGACTATCTGGGCATATCCGAAGAAGAATCGTTGGAACAGATTAAACCAGAGGAAGCAGAAAATGAATGATGCCAAGAAGGAAGAGGAAGCCCGGAAAAAAATCATTTTTGACAGTATGTCGGAAAGGCGCCAGAAACACATTTTAAAAAGAGGGTATGCGGAGTGGGATCCTTTTCAGGAGCCCAAGGACCCCATTGATATTCGTCAAGACCGGACCAGAAGAACTTCCCAGATGTTGATTCGTGAGTTTTTTCAAAGTTTGGAATCAAATGCCTACAGCAATGAGTATGGTCGAGGGGCCTTTGAACTCTGTATGGGAATTATCAATGAGAACGAAAAATATCAGGGCATGTTTGATTTTGCCTGCTGGTACAAAGATCTGCTGATCAAAGAAGGCCATGAGACAGAATAGCGCATCTGTGAATCAACAGAATTGATTTGTAGCGGTTGAATCTGGATGGCCCGGCGGTCGCATCCTGCCTGGTCAAAAAAACCACAGCGGGTCGCTGTAAAAATGGCTTCGTAAAAATTCGTAAAATAAATGATCGCCACCCATAGAGGGTGTATTGTATGGCATTTTGGGGATCGTTCAAATTTGGGGCTCTGGGGGCGTTTCGTGGAGGATTATTTTTACGCGGGTTATTGTTTGAGCATCCAAACGAAAATTGGCAAAAAAAGGACTATAATTCCGATAAGGATTCCCGGCAGCGATAAATAGACTTTATAGGCGGGTCCGCCTTTGAGTTTATTTTTTTTTGCTTCCGATGAAAACCAGGATCCGAGGATTCCTGCTGCCGAGCATATCGCCATGATTTTAATAAGCGTGATCAAGCTTTCCAAAATATATTTCCTTCCAGCAGAAAAAAAACACAAATAAAACAGAATTATTCAAAAATTTTTTCATCCGGAGCATCGGCTTCAAGGGCGTCATCCTCATAATTTCGAAGGGAAAGCCGCTGTTTGTTTTTGAAATGCTCCTGATACCACTCATTGGCAATGATCATGGACATAATTTCATTGCTTCCTGTCCAGATGGTCGCCAGACGCAGGTCCCGGACGATGCGTTCGATGGGATAGACGTTGGTGTAGCCGATGCCCCCCATTACCTGCATGGCATTATGGGCCACTTTCTGGCAGGCCTCGGTGACAAATTTTTTGGATTCGGAGACCAGCCGCCGCACGGTTTTAGAATCCGCTTGACGATCCACGGCGCAGGAAGTCGTATAAATAATCGATCGGCACGCATCTAGCAGCATGGCGGCTTCCGCCACCTGAAAATTAACCCCCTGAAAATGAAGGATGGCTTGTCCAAAGGCTTTTCTTCGGGTCGTGTATTCCGTTGCGATTTCCAGTGCCGGGCGGGCGCTGCCGATAGTCATGGCGGCGGTTCCCAGTCGCTCGGGGATCATCATGGTTTTAAAGATCGGGTATGCCCCGTTGATTTCGCCGATGACATTTTCCTTGGGAACCTTTACATCCTTGAATACCAGTCGGCCGGCCCCGCCGCCCCGGCACCCCATCAGACCATAAAGATATTTGGTTTCCACGCCAGGGCCGCGATCTACAATTAGGCAAGTCAAGGCGTTGTGAGGTGCGGCAACCGGATCGGTTTTGGCGTATACCAGAAAATAATCCGCGCCTTCAGCGCCCACGATAAATCGTTTCTGGCCGTTTATCACAAAATGATCGCTCCGATCTTCAGCAATGGTGCTGGTGCCGAAAAAATCAGAACCGCCCCGGGGCTCGGTCAGGCATTCGGCGGCAAACAGCTGTCCTCTTAGAAGAGGTTTTACATATTTTTCCTTTTGTTCATCGGTCCCGTGCAAGATAATGGCATCGCAAACCAGCTCTGCGCCAACGCCGAAGGTACAGGCAAAAATATAGCCCAGTGTGCCGATTTCTTCTATGATCGTTGAGGCCGCGACCCAGTTCAGTCCTCTGCCGCCCCATTTTTTTGGATATCGACAGCCCAGCAAATTGCGTCGCGCGGCTTCCTGGAGAAATTCCTTGAGGAATTTAATTTTGTCGGCGTCCATGTCAATAATCATTTCTCGGGGAACCCATCTGACAAGATCCCTGGCTTCGTCGCGAATTTTACGGATTTCTTCGGGTAAAAGAAAATCGTACATTTTTTAAATCCTTTATCGAATCAGAATTTTTTTGAGAAAGGGAGCCGCAGCTTGCTGAAAACGGGACAGTTCCTGGGGTGTAAACGATCTATCATAAGGGACAAAAAAAGCCGGCGTCAAAATCGCCCGGTCAATCGTGGCTTTTTGTAAAACAAACAGGTCGGCGCCTTCGATTATCCGGGCGATTTTACCAATGATTTCTGTATTCACAAATGGCGGGGCGCAGGTGGTTCGGAATTCATGGCTGATGCCCGATGTTTTGATGATCTGGATGCTTTCATAAAGGGTTTCCGGAGGGATGTTTTTGGCGATATGCGGCGGATAGTTTTCCGGAAGGGTTTTCACGTCCATGGCAATGTAGTCGATTTTTCTGGTTTCAAACAACGACCGGATCATGTCCGGGCTGCTGCCGTTGGTATCGAGTTTAATTAAAAATCCCAAGCGTTTGATCCGGTCGCAGAACTCAGGCAAATCGGCATGCAGCGTGGGCTCACCACCGGTGATAACCACCCCGTCCAAAAGTGGTTTTCGTCTGGTTAGAAA
>PCSG01000205.1:0-147 GCA_002772195.1 Desulfobacterales bacterium CG23_combo_of_CG06-09_8_20_14_all_51_8
TTGCGATCTGCGAACCCCGTCAATATGCCGAAAACGGCGAGATTGTGGTGGCGCTGATTCATCATCAGGAAGAGGCGACGGTGAAACGTTTTTTTGTCCGGGATGACCATATCGTTCTTCACCCGGAAAATCCGGAATACACGGCCA
>PCSG01000205.1:157-1289 GCA_002772195.1 Desulfobacterales bacterium CG23_combo_of_CG06-09_8_20_14_all_51_8
TTTTGATGAAGTGCTGGTCCAGGGCAAGGTGATTGGCATCCAGCGCGGGCCGGACGTTATGCAACGGCTGCATCAATGAATGAGACAATGCAAGCAGCATCTTCAAATTGCAAGTTGCTTGTGGGCACCAGCGGCTATTCCTATGCAGAATGGATTGAAGCGGGTTTTTATCCGCCAGGAACCCCCGCAGGCAAAATGCTCGCCCATTATGTCCGGTCGTTTCCCATCACCGAACTGAATTTCACCTGGTATCAAATGCCGAAAGCCCAGTCCATTGACCGGATGCGGCAATCCGCCGGCCCGGATTTTTTATTTGCCGCCAAACTCACCCGCACTATGACCCATGAGGTTGAAGCAGGCAAATGGCGCGATCAGGCAAGCGCTTACCGGGACGGAATCGCGCCCCTGATCCAGGCCGGGCAGTTAGTGGCCGTGCTCATTCAACTGCCGCCATCATTTGACCGTTCCAAGGAAAACCGGCTGCATCTGGCTGCCCTACTGGACGGATTGAAGGGATTGCCCCTTGCAATTGAGTTCCGAAACGCGGCTTGGGCCGTGGACCGGGTGTTTCATGAGCTTGCGGACCGCCATGTGACCCTGGTGTCAGTGGATGCGCCAGCCCTTCCGGGATTATTTCCGCCGCTGCCTGTGGTCACCAATACGGATTTTTTCTATATCCGGTTTCATGGCAGAAACGCCGCCGGATGGCGTTCCGGGAATATGCAGAAACAGTTTGACTATGATTACAAGGACACCGAACTGAAAGACTGGGTGGATCAGCGGATTATTCCCATGGCGGAGAATGCCAAAACCGGCCTCATTTTCTTTAATAACCATGTCCGCGCCCAGGCCCCGCGCAATGCTGAAGTGATGATCCGGCTGTTGACCGATGCGGGACTCATGACGGCAAAGCCATAGTCATTGTGAAAACTCGGAAAAAAGCATGGCATCCCTCCCCCAAACCACCCGATCAATCTTTCTCAAATATCACCGGCCCCGCACAGTCGTTCATCTCAATATCGCTGATTTTGCCGTGGCGGTGGAGCGGCGGGTGGATTCTCGCTTAAAGGATTATCCCGTTATTATTGCGCCAGGAGGATCGGCCCGTGCTGTTGTTTATGACATGAGCGAA
>PCSG01000205.1:1344-5400 GCA_002772195.1 Desulfobacterales bacterium CG23_combo_of_CG06-09_8_20_14_all_51_8
GCTGCGGAATGCCATCCGCTGCTGCCCGGATGCAATCACCCTGCCCCCGCACCCGGACCGGTATGAACGGGCCATGGCTGATGTTCTCCGGGAAGTCCTGCCCTATTCTCCCCTGATTGAACCCGGAGACAGGGACGGTCACCTGTTTATCGACACCACCGGCACCAGCCGCCTGTTTGGGCCGCCCGTTGATGTGGCGTGGCGCATGTATCAAAGGATTAAAGCCGGTCTCGGATTTGCGCCAATCTGGTCGGTTTCCCCCAATAAACTGGTGTCCAAGGTAGCGACCCGGCTGGTTAAACCAGATGGGGAATATATTGTGGGTGAAGGCGAAGAATCTGCTTTTCTTGCGCCTTTATCCCTGTTTTTATTGCCCGGCGTTGAAAGGGACGATTTGGTCCGGTTCAGAGCGCTTAACCTGGGATTTGTCCATCAGGTTGCCGGGTTAACGCTCGATCAACTAACCGTCATTTTTGGCAAGCGTGCCGGATTTATTTTTGACGCTGTCCGGGGCATTGATGCGTCGGAAGTGCTATCGGCAGATCAAAAAACCCCTAAAATTATCGCGGATTATGAATTCGGCAATGACACCAATGAAGTGGAAATGGTTGAACGTGTGGTATATCAGCTTGTGGAAAAAATCGGGGTCAGGTTGCGAAAAATGGGCAAGGCCGCCCGACTGCTGGCCATTGTGCTGGACCATTCCGACGGGGTGCGGCGGGTACGCCAGATGAACGTCAGTCCGCCTTCCGCCAATGATTTGTCTTTGTTTAAAACCGCTCGGTCCGTCCTTGCCATGGCCTGGACCCGGCGCGTGCGGTTGCGCCATATCCGGCTGGTTTGCGAAAATCCGGTATTTCCACCTGCCCAGATGGACCTTTTTCCGGACCCGGTTCTGCAAAAACAGGAGCGCCTGATCTTTGCCATGGACCGCATCCGGGACCGATTTGGCGGGGATATGATCCACATGGGCCGGGCGCTGGCGTCGTGAAAAGCCCTTGCTCATGATTCCGCTGACAGTGCGTTCTTCTTATTCCCTGATGTGGGGAACCACCCATATCAAACACCTGTGTCGCCATGCAAAACTTCTCGGATATACCCATCTTGCGCTCACGGACACAAATAACCTTTACGGCCTCTGGCCATTTCTTGCGGCTTGTGAGAGGGAAGGCATCCGGCCCATTATCGGCGCTGAGGTCACGGACACAAATACCTCTCATCGGGCAGTTTGCCTGGTAAAGGACAGGGAAGGATACGGTCATCTCTGCCGTATTCTGACCCTTCGCCATACGGATGATGATTTTGATCTGAAATCATCCATTATTTCCTTGTCCAAGGGTTTAAGTGTACTCACTTCAAACCCGGAACTGCTTTCCATCTGGCATGAGGCTGGTTTAGATGTTTTGGCCGCCCTGCCCCGTCATCCGGTTTCCGTCACCCATCCCTTGCGCCAAACCGCAAAACGATTGGGGATTCCGATTGTGGCAACGCCGGGCAGCTTTTTCATTCATCCGGATGAGTTTTCGGTTCACCGGGTGCTTCGGGCCATTGATGGCAATACGTCCCTCTCCCGCCTGAAACCTCAGGATATGGCTTCCCAGGATGCGTTTCTGGCATCGCCCAAAGCGTATCAGGAACGGTTTGCGGTGTGCCCGGAAGCCATTGCCAATACCCATATGCTTTCGGAACGCCTGAATTTTACCCGGCCGGAGTTTGGTCTGGTATTTCCCCCTTACAAAACCGATACACCCAAGCAGGCAGCTTTAAGGTTACGGGAAACAGCGTATGAAGGCGCAAGACATCGTTATGGCGAGTTATCCGAAGTGGTGGTGGAGCGTTTGGAACACGAGCTTAAAACCATCACACAAATGGGTTTTGCCGCCTATTTTCTGACCGTGGCGGACATTGTTGCCGAAAGTCCTCGCACCTGCGGCCGGGGGTCTGGGGCCGCGTCGCTTACGGCCTATTGCCTTGGCATCACCAATGTCTGTCCCATCAAGCATAATCTGTATTTTTAGCGGTTTTTAAATCCGGGCCGTAAAGACCCGCCGGATATTGATGTGGATTTTGCCTGGGATGAGCGAGAGTTTGTGATCGAAAAAGTGCTGTCTCGAAATAAAGGCCATGCCGCCATGGTGTGCAATCATGTGTGTTTTCAGCCCCGCATGGCTTTGCGCGAGACCGCCAAAGTCTTTGGCCTGACTGATGGCGAGATCAACCAGATTGCCAAACGCCTGCCTATGTTCTGGCATGCGGAAGAATCCGATGCTTCCCTTATGGAATGTATGACTGCCCTGCCCCAGATGCGGGATGTGGATTTTCCAGAACCCTGGCCGGAGATTTTAAAAATCGCCCAGCGAATCATCGGTTTGCCAAGATATCTCTCGGTCCACCCCGGAGGGGTCGTGATCACGCCGGAACGAGTCGACACCTATGTGCCGGTCCAGAAAGCGCCCAAAGGCGTGCCCATCATTCAATGAGAAAAGGACAGTGCCGAAGATGCCGGACTGGTAAAAATTGATCTTTTGGGCAACCGCAGCCTGGGGGTAATCCGGGATGCCATCGCCAATCTGCGAAAAAACGGGATTGCGTTTAATGAACTCCGCTGGGAGCCGGAAGACGATGCTCTAACGCAAAAGGCCATTGCCCAGGGTCGCACCATGGGATGTTTTTATATTGAAAGCCCGGCCATGCGGCTGTTGCAGCAAAAAACCGGAGTTGGGGATTTTGAGCATCTCACCATCCATTCCTCCATTATCCGGCCTGCCGCCAATGACGTGATCCAGGAATATATCCGACGACTTCACGGCGGAGCCTGGGAGCCCATCCATCCATTAATGGGCGACGTGCTGGACGAAACTTTAGGCCTCATGGTTTATCAGGAAGATGTGTCACGGGTGGCCGTGGCTTTGGCCGGATTTTCTCATGCCGATGCGGACGGGTTGCGAAAAATCATGTCCAAAAAAGACCGGGAACATCAATTACGTGATTATCTGGACCGGTTCATCAGTGGTGCCAGCGCCAGAGGGGTAAATGGTGACCAAATTGAAAGCATCTGGCGCATGATTATGAGTTTTAATGGCTATTCCTTTTGCAAGCCCCACAGTGCCTCTTACGCCCGAGTGTCCTTTCAGGCGGCGTATTTAAAAACGCATTTCTCGGCGGAATTCATGGCCGCTGTCATCAGCAACCAGGGGGGATTTTATTCCGCATTCGCCTATGTTTCTGAAGCCAGACGCATGGGCATCACCATCCTGCCCCCAGATGTCAATGAGAGCCAAATCCGCTGGACAGACAAGGATCGACTCATACGAGTGGGTTTTTTATCCATTAAAGGCCTGTCAACCAATACCATGGCAAAAATCATCATGGAACGAGAAAAAACCGCTTTTAAAAATCTGACCGATTTTTTAAACCGGGTCCAGCCGGATGAAACGGATGCCCGTGCACTCATCCACAGCGGCGCATTGGATGGATTTTATCCCGGAAAACATCACGCCGCCCTGACATGGCAATTTTCCGCCTTCCAAAAAACCCGGCCCCGAAAAAATGCCAATCTCTCACTGTTTGAAGACCCTGTTTCAAAATCGGTTTCGGATATACCGGACTTGCCGGAAGATGATCCTCGGGAACAACTGCGGCATGAATTTAAGACCCTTGGCTTTTTATGCGGCCGGCACCCCATGACATTGTTTGATGATCAATTGAAAAACCAGAACATCATCAAATGCAAAAATATCGGACAGTATCTTGGCCGCCGGATTCAAATTGCCGGTTGGCTGATTACCGGCAAAACCGTGCTGAGTAAAAAAGGCGACCCCATGAAATTCATCACGTTTGAAGACGACACCAGCATTGTTGAAACCACTTTTTTCCCAAATGCTTACCATAGATTCTGTAATGTACTGGATTATGGTCGGCCCTATTTAATTTCTGGAAAAGTGGAAGAAAACTGGGGAGCGATTACGCTTACGGTGAATTGGGTAAAAGCGATCAATTAAATTATCTGGTTATCCACTTCGCTCAAGTGATCTAATTCGCTACTAATGAGCTGAT
>PCSG01000264.1:0-214 GCA_002772195.1 Desulfobacterales bacterium CG23_combo_of_CG06-09_8_20_14_all_51_8
TTCAATTCCAGAACCTCCAATATCGGAATCGGCGTGGCTCTCATCAGCCCGAAAATGGAGGTTCTGGAATTGAACCGCCAGATGCGCGACTGGTTCCCGGATATCCATCTGAGTCAGCGCCCCATCTGTTACCAGGCGTTTAACGACCCGCCCGGCAAGGAGGCGTGCAGAAATTGCCCGACGCAAAAAACCCTGAAGGACGGCCTGGTTCACG
>PCSG01000264.1:234-14268 GCA_002772195.1 Desulfobacterales bacterium CG23_combo_of_CG06-09_8_20_14_all_51_8
CAGGCAGGCGCAATAAAGAACTACCGCATCGTGTCGTCACCCATCCGTGATGCGTCTGGGGAGGTTACGGCGGCGATTGAGATGGTCGAAGACATTACCGAAAAACTTTCCATGGAGTCACAGGTCCGACAATCTCAAAAGATGGAAGCGGTGGGGCGACTGGCCGGCGGCGTGGCCCATGATTATAACAATGGTCTCACCGTGATTCTGGGTTACGCGGAACAGGCCATGGACAAGGTGAGTCCTTCCGAGCCGCTGTATGACTATCTTCAGGAGATTTTCAAAGCCGCCATGCATTCCGCGGGGGTTACCCAGCAATTGCTGGCATTTGCCCGCAGGCAGATCATTTTGCCCAAAGTGATTGATTTGAATGAGGCTGTTGGGGGAATGCTCAAGATGCTTCAACGTCTCATCGGCGAGGATATCCACCTGACCTGGCTGTCCGGAGCAGGCCTGTGGCCGATTAAGATGGATTCCTCCCAGCTCGACCAGATCCTGGCCAACCTATGTATTAACGCCCGGGACGCCATCGTTGATGTTGGAAAAATAACCATCGAAACAAGCATGGCGAGTTTTGACGACGCCTATTGCGCAAACCATGCGGGCTTTGTCCCCGGCGATTTCGTCGTGCTGGCCGTCAGCGATGACGGCAGCGGTATGAGCAAGGAGACGCAGGGGCATATTTTTGAGCCGTTTTATACCACCAAGCGATTGGGCGTGGGCACCGGTCTCGGTCTGTCAACCGTCTATGGCATCGTCGCACAGAACCAAGGGTTCATCAATTTCACCAGCGAACCGGGTAAGGGCACGACCTTCAAGATTTTTTTCCGGCGGCACAAGGGGGAGGCCGTCTCTTTTCAAAAGAATATCCCGGTAAAAATGCCGACGGGCCATGGCGAGACCATTCTGGTTGTGGATGATGACGGCGCAATCCGGGATCTGGTCAAAATTTGTCTTGAACAACTGGGCTACACCGTGCTGGCAGCCGGAACGCCCCTTGAGGCCATACAATTGGCCGAAACGCATATCGAAAAGATTCGCCTGGTGCTCACCGACGTCATCATGCCCGGAATGAACGGGCAGGAATTGGCCAAACGGCTGATGTCGCTGAAACCGGATCTCAAGCACATATTCATGTCCGGCTACACGGCCGACGTGATCGCAGACCGGGGCGTGCCGGACGAGGGTGCCGGCTTCATTCAGAAGCCGTTCACCATGAATGCCCTTGCCGTCAAGGTATGCGAGGCCCTGGGACGGAAAGAGGCGGCCTGAGCCGGCGGTTTTCAACAGGCTCCGGGCCGTGCCATGGGCTTTGAGGACCATCACGTGTGACATCTATGCGGCGTTTAAAAAAAATTGTTCTGATTTCAGGGATCTTTCTGTGTTTTATCCTGATCAGTCTCTCAGGCATGGGCCTGTATCTCTATTATCATCCGGAACGGTTAAAACCGATGATGGAAAATTCTTTCTCTGCCGCCACCGGTTCCAGTTGCACCATGGAAAATTTCTCCTTTTCGTTGCGCCCCATGGTTCTTACGGCCAGCGGTATTTTTTTTAAAACCCTGAAGCCGAAGCAGGCATCCTCTTTGGAAATCCCTTTCATCCGGACGGAAATGGCCATTGAGGGGCCATGGGGCCGCAGATCCCTGATTTTAAAAAACATGCGGATAACCGGTATTTTTATGGACGGTGCATTGGCCGCTAATCTGCCCGGAAAAACAGGGACTTCGTTTCCGGTCAGGATGGTTCAGGGCATTGTCAGTCTCTTTTTTTTCAGAGACATCCGGATTCAATCCGGGGAAATTCTTGACGGACATATCCTGGCATCCTGGGGGGATCAAACCATTTCGGCCCGTCAAATCCATGCCAACGCCGGTATTGACCAGCCGCTTGTTTTGTCGTTTGCCCTGGAAGTCAAAAATGCCGCCCGCAATCTGCAGGTGACAGCCCCAAACGTGCATCTTATCAGCAACAATGCGTTTGATATTGCTGATTTCAAATTCAACGGCACGCTTCAGGCTGAAAATATAACACTCCAGGATGCAGCGCTCGGCGTTCAAAGGATGGACGTGCAGTCCAACTTTACCTACAGCCAGGACCATAAAAATTTGAAAGCTGAAAATTTCCAAATCCATATCACCGGCCTGGACCTGATGGAAAAAACAGATGGGCGCCTGCCGCTCATGGACGTCGGTCTCCAAGCGGAAAATATCTCTTACCGGTATCCTGTCATGGAAATCACGGGGGCTTCCCTGCAAATTCCCCAGGCGAAATTCCGCACGGAAACCCGGGACATCCTGATGGGGGATATCGGAATCTATGTTCCGGACGGTCGCATGGACATGGAAAAAAGATCTGCCGCGCTTTCCCATATCCGTTGTGAAGCCTTTGGCTTGAAAAATATGGTGCTCGCCATTGACGTAAAAAGCGACATAGAAAGCGGCCTGAACGACGGCGGCATAAACCTGGTGCTTGAAGGGGAAAAGACCGAGTTTTTTCAGGCAGCGGCCGCATACAAGATGATACCGTCCGACTGGGCGCTTTCGGTGAAAGACGCCATCCGGATCAAGGTCGCAGGTCCGGTGGCCGGGCCCTGGCAGGTGAGGGCTGATGTGTCTCTGACGGATCTGACGTTTCAAAACAGGAACGGAAGCCTGATGGGAGAAAAGATTTCCCTTTCAACCGAAATCCAAGGCGTTGTCGATGCAAAGGATTCCATCCTGACCTTTGCCGCTGATTCGGCAGCCGGCGCCGGAGAAGCCCTTTATGATCGGTATTATGTAAACCTCAAAGAAAATCCCGTTGTCTCGTCGTGCAAGGGGGCCTATAAATTCAAGCAAAAATTGCTGGAGATTTCCAGTCTGACGTTCAATCTGACGGATATTTTGCCCCTTGAAATCCAGGGATTCCTTAAGCAGAGTCCGTCCACCCGCAAGGCCGGACATGAGGCTGATTTCACGGTGACCATCCCCCAGGTGCCCGTAAAACCGATCTTTCATCACCTGTTGCAGGAGCCCTATAAGGCCCTAAAGCCCTTTCTGGCGACCCTTGAGACCGAAGGAACTGTTTCCGCTGAATTTACGATAAATCAATCTGAAAATGTATGGCAAGTCAAGGGGCGATTCGGGTGGCGCGAAGGAAGCCTTGTGTCTAAGGATAAAGGCATCTCTCTTGCAGGCATTCACCTGGATCTGCCGGTCTGGTATCGAACCGGATTGGCCGAAATCCCCGCTGAGAGCATCAAGGGCAAAATTGCGGTCCGCTCCGTAACCTTGCCCCCGCTGCCGGAACAGCCGCTTTCCCTTGTTCTGGATGCCGGTCCCAACAGGATATCCTTTGATTCTCCGACCATGATCCAGGTGCCGGGTGGAGAGATTCGCCTGGGCGCCGTTCAGGCCCGGAATATTTATGGTCCGGATATGTCCGTCCATACCTGTCTGGCAATTGACGGGATCAACCTGCAAACCCTCTTGTCTGGGATCGGGGCGCTTCCCCCCGAAGGCAAGCTGGCGGGCACCTTAACCGGAATACTGGATCCCATCCGATATGAAAAATACGCCGTTACCAGTCAGGGAACAATGGTGGCCAGGGTATTCGGCGGCAAGGTATTGCTGTCCGATTTGGGCGCTTCCGGGATCCTGACATCCGCGCCGGTTTTCAAACTCAATGCAGGCTGGGATGATCTGCTGCTGGCCGAAATGACAACGGATACCGCTTTTGGAAAGATAGAAGGCGTTTTGAAAGGTCATCTCCGCGATGTTGAGATTGCCTACGGCCAGCCCCAGAAACTTGATTTGTTGCTGGAATCGGTGGAAAAAAAAGGGATTCCCCAAACCATCAGCATTGCGGCCGTTGATAACATCGCCCAGATCGGCGGCGGACAGAGTCCGTTCATGGGACTTGCGGGCGCGTTTGCATCTGTTTTTGAAAAATTCCCCTATGAAAAGATCGGCATCCAGGCGGTCCTTCTAAACGATATGCTCACGATTAACGGCACCATCCGGGAAGGCGGCGAGGAATATATCGTCAAAAGCCAGGGCTTTTCAGGGGTAAATATTATTAATCAAAATCCGGATAATCGGATTCACTTCAAGGATATGGTGAAAAGAATCGAACGGATCGCCCGCAAAGAGGGGGCGGTTATCCATTAAAACCAGGAGGGACTTATGAAAACGAAACAAACATTATTGTGGACGGCGGCATCGGTCGCAGTGCTGACCCTGTTTGCCTGCGTAACCATCAACATCTATTTCCCGGCTGAAAAGGTTGAATCTGCCGCCAAGGAGATTGTGGATGATATCCGGGGCAATCAGCCGCTTCAAGAAGACGATTTGTCCGGCAGCCTTCAGGGGATTGCTCACAAGATCAGACTTGCCGTCTCTCCGGGTGTTGCGTGGGCCGAGGAGGAGACAACCGTTTCCAATCCAACCATTCGCGCGCTGAGGGAAACCATGAAAACCCGTTTTCAGGCATTGACGCTCTATTACCAGAAAGGCGCCCTGAAAGAAGGGGACAACGGTTATCTGTCGGCAACAGACGCCGTCGACCTGAACCTCAAGGAGAAACGGGATCTCAACAGCCTTGTGGATGCCGAAAACAGCGATCGCAAAACGCTGTATGCGGAAGTGGCGAAAGCCCTGAAGATAGAGCCGGATCAGATCGAGAAAATCGCGGAGATTTTTGCCAAAGAGTGGCAGAATCCGGTGCGGTAATATCTAAAGCGGGGCAGTCCGGCGAAATCGCGGGCAGGACAAATTTTCGGTTCTCTTCGGTCATCCACCTCCTCACCAAAAGGCCCAAAAAAAGATCAAATATGGCCGGCGGCTAAATATGGCCTTTTTTCAGGGTCGCCGACCACCGCACCGGAAATGGTTTTGAACCGATTATTATTTAAAATCAGATGGATGAGTCACACGCCTGAAATCGTACAAATCTGGCACAAAGATTGAATATATAATTAACGGATAGAGGAAATCACCCGGAGAAACATTCCGGAAATAACAAAAATTAATGGCGTTAGAAAAGAGACAGGAGAAATACTATGAAATCAAGCACAAAAGACAACGCCGAAGGCAAGCTCCACCAGGTGAAGGGCACCATCAAGGAAGTCGCCGGCAGGATCGTCGGAAATGACGATCTGGAAGCCGAAGGCAAAGACGAACATTTGGAAGGAAAAATTCAGGAAAAGCTCGGCCAGATCAAGAAAGTGATGGACAAGTAGAAAGATTTTAAGTTCTACATGCTGATTTTTTCAGCATACCTCCAAGAGACAGCCAGCCGGGGCTTACAATACCGGCTAACTTAAAATTTACTTAAAGCGGAATCAAAGAGGATTGCGATATGAAACTATCAACAAATCAATCGGTTGCGTTTATTCTTACAACGCTTGCGGTTGCGGTCATCAGTCTTGCAGGCTGCGCCTCAACAGGTATTCAGCGTTCAGAAGAAGCAAGGACATCGATGCAAACGGTGGACAACGATATTAAATTGATTGTCGTGCGACTGAATGCCACCGGCGCTTCTCTGAATGAATTGACACGGCCGGGTCAATCCGATGTGAAGACGGCGTTTGATTTATATTCAGATAACATTTCCAAACTCGCGGAAATGGAGAAAGATTTTTCCGTAAACGCCGATAAAATGAAGGCCCGGGGCAAGGACTATTTCGAGGAATGGCAAACGGAAAGCGGCGAATACAAAAATCCCCGGATACAGGAACTCAGTGAACAGCGTCGCATGGAACTTAGCAAGATATATGAAAGTATACCCTTAAACAGCATCGGCGTGAAAGAAGCTTTCCGGGCCTATGTGTCTGACGCGACAGAAATTCAGACGTATCTTTCAAACGACTTGACATCCAAGGGGATCGAGGCGATTGCGCCCATCGCAAAAAGGGTCGCAGGCGACGGAGACAATCTTAAATATGCCATAAAGGGCCTTGAAATGGCGATTGAACGGGCAAGAGCCGAGATGACTCAAAGAGGAAGGTAGAATCGCCGAAAAAGTTATGTCCAGTGACAAGAAACACAAACCACCATCAAAAGGAAAAAGGATGAAGACAATGAAATCAAGTACCAAAGACGACGCAAAAGGCAAGATGCACCAGGTAAAAGGTAAGGCCAAGCAGGTCGCCGGCATCATCGCCGGAAATGACGACCTGAAAGCCGAAGGCAAGGAAGAAAATTTAAAAGGAAAAATTCAGGAAAAGGTCGGCCAGATCAAGAAAGTGATGGACAAGTAGAAAGACCCTTAAGTTCCACATGCTGATTTTTTCAGCATACCTCCAAGAGACAGCCGGCCGGGGCTTACAATACCGGCCACTCTTAAAAATTAATAAAGATAAAGGCAGGGTCAAATGAAAATAACTACACTTATTGCCATTATACTTATTGCCATAGGGGTTGTCGCCTTCGGATATCAGGGGATCACCTACACGACCCGAGAAAAGGTCGTCGATATCGGTCCTCTGGAAATGACGGCGGATAAAACCAGAACGATTCCCTTGCCGCCGATCGTCGGCGGGATAGCGCTGGCGGGCGGTATCGCCCTGCTGGTTCTGGGGGGGAAAAAGGAATGACTCTCTTACCCAATAACGATGGCGGAAAAGAGATGACATAACCGTCATAGGACGAAGAGCAAAGGATCTCTTTCTAAAAATGAATGTTATCAGAACCATCATGAACGTGCTTCCTGAAAAACAGAAAGAGGTTTTGCAAACGTTGATTTTAATAGTGGAGCCAACCGGAAAAGAAAAGGGCTGCCTGAGCTTTGGGATTTACGGTGATGTCGAAAACGAGAATGTTTTCAACCTGATTTCGGAATGGAAAACCCGGAAGGAATTGGATCATCATATGAAATCCGCCAGATTCGGCGTTTTGCTGGGAACCAAAAGCCTTTTGGCTGAACCAATGAAAATTCAGATATTTACAATCTCAAACACGGAAGGTATGGACGCGGTCAATACCGTAAGAAAAAAAATGAAACGAATTTATTCCATATAAAAAAACCGAAAGGACCCGGGTGATATGAACGCTCTCCTTATTTATCCCAAATTTCCGGATACATTTTGGTCGTTTACCTATGCATTGAGTTTTATCGGAAAAAAATCAGCCTTCCCGCCCCTGGGCCTGCTCACCGTGGCCAGCCTTCTGCCGGAACAATGGTCCAAACGCCTTGTGGACGTCAATGTGGAAAATCTTACGGATAAAGATCTTTTATGGGCGGACGTGGCGTTTATCGGCGGTATGGCGGTTCAACGGAAATCCGCCAGACAAATCATCAACCGTTGTAAGGCGCTGAATTTACGGATAGTTGCCGGCGGGCCGCTGTTTACTTCAGAACCCGATGAATTTGCGGAGGTGGACCATCTTGTGCTCGATGAAGCGGAATTGACGCTCCCCGCATTTTTGGCGGACTTAAAAAGCGGCTGGCCCCGAAAGATCTACCGCGCTTCCGGGTTCCCCAATCTTTGCGACACCCCGGCCCCTTCCTGGGATCTGATCAAAACAAAACGGTATGCGTCCATGAGCATTCAGTTTTCCAGAGGGTGCCCCTTCAACTGCGAATTCTGCAACGTCACAACGCTGTTCGGACACCGGCCCCGCATGAAAACGCCGGCGCAAATCACCAATGAACTCGACCGCATCTATGCATCCGGCTGGCGCAGCAGCATTTTTTTTGTGGACGACAATTTTATTGGAAACAAAGCTTACCTTAAGACCCATTTACTCCCCGCTCTCATCGAATGGCGTAAGGATAAAAAAGGATGCGTGTTTTTCACGGAGGCATCCATCAATCTGGCCGATGATCCGGAGCTTCTGGATTTAATGGCAAAGGCCGGGTTTGATACGGTGTTTATCGGCATCGAGTCGCCCGATGAGGTCAGTCTGACGGAATGTCATAAAACCCAAAATAAAAACAGGAATCTCCTTGAGAGTGTTGCGATCATTCAACGTTCCGGGTTGCAGGTGATGGGCGGGTTTATTGTGGGCTTTGACAGCGATGCGCCTTCCATTTTCCAGCGGCAGATCGATTTTATTCAAAAAAGCGGCATCGTCACCGCAATGGTCGGATTGCTCCAGGCCCCGCCGGGAACAAGGCTTTTTGAGCGGCTTTCCCGGGAAAGCCGGGTCGTCAATACATTTTCCGGAGACAATGTGGATGGAACAACCAATATCCTGCCCCGAATGGGAATCGACAGCCTTTTGGCCGGGTATCAATCCATCATGAAACAGATTTATTCACCCAAAAACTACTACCGGCGGGTGAGGACGCTGCTCAAGGAGCTAAAGGCCCCTGAATTCAGGCAGCCGATAAATCTTCAGCGGTTCCTTTCATTTTTCAGGTCCGCCTTCCGGCTCGGGGTTTTGGGCAAAGAACGGTTTCAGTACTGGCAACTGATGCTCTGGACCCTGATCTGCAAGCCCAGACTGATGTCCGTGGCAATCACGCTGTCGATCTATGGCCATCATTACCGTAAAATCTGTGAACGCTATATTTATTAATTCAGAAAAGGAAAGACGCATAGAGATGATTGGACAACCCCATAAAACAATCGTAGACGGGACATCAATCGCCTGGAGCGAGATGGGTTCAGGGCCGCCGCTGGTGCTTATTCACGGCTTTCAGGACACCCACCGCATCTGGGGAAAGGTTGCCCCGCTGCTTGCCGATGATTTTCGGGTATTGATGATAGACCTTCCAGGCAGCGGCCTCTCGGATCGGCCCGACGCACCATACACCTTAACCTGGTATGCGCACATGGTCGTTGCATGGATGGATGCTATTGACCTCAAATACGCGCATATCTGCGGGCATTCTTTCGGCGGCGGCATCGCGCAGTGGATGCTGCTCGAGGACAGCAAACGCATAGACCGGCTGGCGCTTGTGTCGCCGGGTGGTTTGGGGCCCGAGGTCGGCATGTGGCTGAAGTATGCGACATTCCCCGTGTTAGGGCCCATGCTGACTCCGCTCGTTGTGCGCTACATTATTCCCATGCTGATGCGTTTTGCCCCCGGGATTTTCGGAAACAGGGAGTCCGATGAAATTAAACGCCACGTCAAGATGATGCGAATTCCAGGGACGCATCTGGCTTTCCAGCGGTCGGTTGCGGGCGTCATCAATCTTTTCGGCCAGTATATGCAGACAAAACAGCGTGCGTGGGAGATTGATATTCTGCCCCCTATGGCCCTGTTCTGGGGGGAAAAAGATCCCATCCTGCCGATGAGGCAGGGGCGTTCCATGCTGGCGCAGTCCACCGGAATTACCCTGACGACGTACCCGAATTGCGGGCATTTCCCGCAACTCGATATCGCGCAGACATTTGCAAATGATCTAAAGGAATTTCTCTGCGATCCGGATCGGCCCATCTGGTTCATTTATTCTGAAAAGCTGAAAAATAGCCTGCCGGAGATTTTAGGGGACACCATGAACATGCCCACGATATCTATCCAGAACACATAACCCTCATGGGCCATGATCACCATTTCGGCCAATATGCCCCTAGGATATTTTAATCATGCCACGCCACATTGCCGCCAGTTTCACGAAAACGCTTCATGCCTGGGGGCTCTTTTCCAAAAATACCCTTGCGCAAACGAGCGCCAGTGATGAAACACCGTTGCGGTCGGAATTGTTCAGCGCCTCTCAGATGCAAGAACACGGTAAAATCCTCGCAGGTTCACAAATCCTGAGCGAAGAACATACCCCGGAGCGTCTGTTAAAGCGGCTCACCGAAAACGAGGATGTCCTTCTTGAAGTTCGCGATCTGTTAATTGCGGTCGTAAAAGAAAACCGCAGGATTACGCCGGCAGGGGAATGGCTTCTGGACAACTTTTATCTGATCGAGGAGCAGATTCGGACGGCAAAGCGGCTTTTGCCGAAAGGCTATGCCAGGGGACTTCCCCGCCTTAAAAATGGGCCATCAAAGGGACTTCCCCGTGTGTACGATATATCGCTTGAAGTAATTTCCCATGGTGATGGCCGGGTGGATCCGGAGAATCTCAGCAGCTTTGTTGCCGCCTATCAAACGGTAACGACATTGCGCCTGGGCGAATTATGGGCGATTCCCATCATGTTGCGCCTGGCGCTGATCGAAAATCTCAGGCGGGTTGCGGCGAGGATTGCCATTGACAGGAACGACCGGAACCTGGCCGATTATTGGGCGGACAAGATTACCGAAACAGGGGAAAAAGACCCGAAAAGCCTGATCCTGACCATTGCCGATATGGCAAGATCAAACCCGCCCATGACCAGCTCCTTTGTTGCCGAGCTTTCCCGGCGCCTCCAGGGACAGGGCGCTTCCCTAGCGTTGCCTCTGACCTGGCTCGAACAGCAACTATCAGAGTCCTTTCTAACCATCGGCCAACTGGTCAAGGCGGAGAATCATCAGCAAGCGGCGGACCAGCTTTCCATCAGCAACAGCATCGGAAGCTTGCGTTTTCTGAGCGGCATGGACTGGCGAAATTTTGTCGATACCATGAGCGCTGTTGAAAAAACGTTGCGGGAGGATCCTGCCGGAGTCTATGGCCGGATGGATTTTATCACCCGCGATCAATACCGCCACATTGTGGAGGCAGTCGCCAAGAAGAGCAAACGCTCCGAATTTGAAGTGGCCCGCGAAGCGATCGATTTGTCCCTTCAAAGCGCGGCTGAAAAAAATAGCAGCGGCGACCGGGAAACCCACGTCGGCTTTTACCTTATCGATAAGGGTCTCCCCCAGCTCGAACGATGTGTGAGGGTCCGGTCAACCGCCATGGGCATGCTTCGAAGAACCGGACGCCGGTTTCCGCTCGCGTTGTATCTTGGCGCAATTCTAATATTTTCAGGCATCTTTTCCGTCAGTCTGCTGATAGATATCGCTTCCGATACCATGGATGGCCGTTTATTCTGGTTCGTCGCCGTTCTCTGTCTTTTAGCGGTAAGTCAGTTCGCCATCGCTTTGGTCAATTTACTTGCGACCAGTCTTGCCATACCGCATCCACTGCCGCGAATGGATTTTTCCAAAGGGATTCCTTCTGAATCCATGACGCTGGTGGTGGTCCCCACCCTGCTGACAAGCGCAGAAAATATTGGGCAGCTTACGGATGCACTGGAAGTCCGGTTTCTGGCCAATCGGGACGAAAACCTGCGATTCGGCCTCCTGACTGATTTTTCGGATGATCCCGAGGAAACCCGCGCCGAAGACGAGCCTCTGGTGTTGCTGGCCCGGCAACGCATCGAGGCATTGAACCAGAAATACGGCGGGGCAGGAGATAATTTTTTTCTGTTTCATCGCCCCCGTATTTGGAATCCGCAGGAACGAATCTGGATGGGCTATGAGCGGAAGCGGGGAAAGCTTGCGGAACTGAATTTGCTTCTCCGCGGCGGGCCTGGAAGCGGCTTTTCTCTCATTGTGGGGAATACCGAAGTCTTATCAAAAGTGAAATATGTCATCACCCTGGACACGGATACGGAATTGCCGAGAGACGCCGCCTGGCAACTCGTTGGCGCAATGGCCCATCCCTTGAACCGTCCTCAGTTTGATGCGATTAAGGGACGAATCGTTTCCGGATACGGGATACTACAGCCCCAGGTGGCCGTCAGCCTGCCCGGATCGAACCGGTCGCGTTATGCCCGCATGTTCGGGAGCGATGCCGGCATTGATCCCTACACCCGTGTTGTCTCCGATGTGTATCAGGACATCTTCGGCGAAGGTTCCTTCATCGGCAAGGGAATCTATGACGTTGACGCCTTTGAGCAGGCGCTTAAAGGACGTTTTCCCGAGAATCTGATCCTCAGTCACGATTTGATTGAAGGATGCTATGCACGGTCCGGGTTTATAAGCGATGTGCTGTTATATGAAGCATACCCGTCAACCTACAGCGCGGACGTGAGCCGCCGCCGCCGCTGGATTCGGGGAGATTGGCAAATTCTGCGATGGCTCCTCCCGCGTGCACCCGGTCTCAATGGGGTGTCCCAGAAGAATCCCATCTCTGCCTTGGCCCGATGGAAACTCTTTGACAACCTCCGGCGCAGCCTTTCGCCTGCCGCATTAGTCGCACTCCTCCTGCTCGGCTGGACCGTATTGTCTTCTCCCTGGTTCTCTACGGCCGCCATCATCGGTATCGTGCTGCTTCCTTCCTTGATTACCTCCCTCATAGGCATCCTCTACAAGCCCAGCGACGCCATGATGAGCCGACATCTCGCCATTGCAACCCGCGCATCCGGCAAATGTGTCATCCAAGCACTATTTACACTCATCTGTTTGCCTTATGAGGCTTTTTTCAGCGTTACCGCCATTTCCCGCACATTGTGGCGAATGTTGATTTCAGGCAAAGGTCTTTTGGAGTGGAACCCACCGGAAGACGCCCATCAAATGCCCCGGTCGGAACTGGTCCAATCCTGCCGGAGCATGTGCTTTGCCCCACTCACCGCCTTGATCGCAGCGGGCTATCTTTCTTATGCACGGCCGATGGCCCTGCTTATCGCCCTGCCTGTCTTAATCCTTTGGTTTATTTCTCCATTTATCGCCTGGTGGATCAGCACGCCCCTCCGTCCCAGGAAAGTAAGGCTGAACGCCGACCAGATGGTTTTTTTGAGAAAGCTTTCCCGAAAAACATGGGCTTTTTTTGAGACCTTCGTCGGCCAGACCGATCATTTTCTGCCGCCGGATAATTATCAAGAATCGCCGACCGCAGTGGTGGCGCACCGCACGTCACCCACCAATATCGGGTTTTCGCTCCTCGCCAACCTTTCCGCCTGTGATTTCGGCTACATTTCCGCTCAACAATTCATGGATCTCACGGCAAATGCCCTCCAAACCATGGAAAAACTGGAGCGGAACCGGGGGCATTTTTACAACTGGTACGACACGGAAACGCTTAACCCGCTCTTGCCCATGTATATTTCATCCGTCGACAGCGGGAACCTGGCCGCATGCCTTCTGACCTTAAGGGCAGGGTTGCTCGCACTCCGTGACGAAAAGCTGCTGGGAAAAAGACTGTTTGAAGGTCTTGCCGACACCGTGATGGTTCTGATGGATGTTGCGGGGAAACCCACACCCACGGTACTTGCACAATTTACCAAAGATATGGAATTAATGAAATTTTCCGGAGAATCTGCTGGAGAATTTTCCGGCGTCGATCTTCAATCCGGCCATTCGTCCATTTTGTCAACCCCTTTTACTGTAAGACAGCGCCTTGAGCGGCTGAAGGGCTCTGCCGGTGAGGTTGTCCGTCACTTTGAGACCGCCCCTGAAAGCGACGCTGCATGGTGGGCGCGGACTCTTGCGGAACAATGCCGGGCTGCCATTAGTGAATTGGCCATGATGGCGCCCTGGGCCGGATCGTTGTCGATGGGGAAGACACTTGATGCGTTTCCCTACCTTACGGAGATCCCAACGCTGAGACAAACGGCCTGTCTCGATGATAATGTACTGCCCCTTATCAATGAACGGCGTAAGCTGAACATGACGCCAGATGATAACCAAAAGCTTGATAATCTGAGCAATTACATTTCAAGTTCAGGTCAGCACGCAAGGGAAAGAATGGCCCTTCTGGAAGACCTGGCGCGTCGCGCCGGAGACCTTGCCCGCGACATGGAATTTACCTTTTTGTATGACAAAACGCGTCATCTCCTGTCCATCGGTTATAACGTCAGCGAAGGGTGGCGGGATGAAAGTTTTTATGACTTGCTGGCTTCTGAAGCGAGACTTGCCAGTTTTGTCGCCATTGCCCAGGGACAACTGCCTCAGGAAAACTGGTTTGCCCTGGGCCGTCTGCTCACCATTTCCGGCGGAGAACCGATTCTCCTTTCCTGGAGCGGCTCCATGTTTGAATACCTGATGCCGCTTCTGGTGATGCCGACCTACGAACAGACCCTCCTCGACCAGACTTGCAAGACGGCGGTGGCCCGGCAGATGGACTATGGAAAGAAGCGCGGCGTGCCGTGGGGAATTTCAGAATCAAGCTACAATATAACCGATAGTCATCTTAACTACCAGTATAAGGCCTTTGGTGTGCCCGGTTTAGGTCTCAAGCGAGGACTTGCCGGGGA
>PCSG01000278.1 GCA_002772195.1 Desulfobacterales bacterium CG23_combo_of_CG06-09_8_20_14_all_51_8
GGAAGTATTTGTCCAGAAGTTTTTTTAATTTATTTATTTTTAAGTTAATTTAAAAGAAAACAAAATCACCCTGGGATAAGTTTTCCCTTGACTTGAAACTAAAAACTACAGAATTATAATAAGAAATTAATAGCCTTCAGGTCAATATGAATTCCTCCACATTCAACAAAAAAGACATTGCCCAAATTGCGGAAACCGGGCACCGCCTGGACCAGATAGAGTCCCATCTCCAGCAGTTTAAACAGGGCGCGCCGTTTGCCCGGCTGGATCGCCCCTGCACGGTGGGCGACGGCATCCGGGCTCTTTCCGCCGATGAGCGGCAGGCGTGCCGAAAGGCAAATGAAACCCGCGGGGCCCAGAAAAAACGCATCAAATTCGTTCCCGCCTCCGGCGCCGCCACCCGGATGTTTAAAAAACTGATCGCCGCCTTAAACACCCGGCAATCTTCCAGCGATACGGCATTTTTTTTTAACCATATCCAAAAATTCGCCTTTTATGAGGACCTGAAAACCTCTCTTTTTCAAGAAAGCCTGGCCCTTGAGACCCTTCTGGCCCATGCGGATCAGGAACCTATCCTGAGGCATCTGCTGACCCGAAATCATTTAAATTACGCGGGACTCCCCAAGGGCCTGATCAAATTTCATGCCTATGGCAGAGAATCCCGCACTGCTTTTGAAGAACATCTGGTGGAAGCGGCGGGATATGCCGGATGCAGGGACAACACCTGTGCGCTCCACTTTACCGTCCCCCCGGCTCACAAGGAACGGTTCATCTCCTTTTTCAATGAAATCCGCGCCGGATACGAAACACGTTATAAAACAAGCTTTTCCGTGGATTTTTCCATTCAGTCGGCAGGCACCGACACCCTTGCCTTGGATATGGAAAACCAGCCTTTCCGGCTTGCCGACGGCCGCCTGCTGTTCCGGCCCGGCGGTCATGGCGCGCTGATCCACAATTTGAACGACCTGGATGCGGACATCGTGCTGATTAAAAATATTGACAATGTGGTACACGAAAACTACATCGCGGACATCATCGAATGGGAAAAAATCCTGTGCGGGTATTTCATCTCTCTTCAGGATCAGATTTTTAATTTTTTAAACCAGCTGCATCACCAGCCGGTTACCGGGCCGCTGATCGACCAGATCGCCGGATTTTTAACCGATGAAATGGACATTGCGCTGCCGGAAAATTTTCAATCCGCTGACATGAAAGACCAGCAAAAACATTTGATCCGTCTGCTGGACCGTCCCCTGCGGGTCTGCGGCATGGTGGAAAACACGGGCGCGCCGGGCGGCGGCCCTTTCTGGACCCACATCCCCGGCCATGGCCTGTCCCGGCAGATTGTGGAGACCGCCCAGATCAACATGGACGAGGCCGGCCAGAAATCCATTTTAAACCGGCTGACCCATTTCAACCCGGTGGACCTGGTATGCGGCGTCAAAAACTGGAAAGGCAAGCCCTTTGATCTTCGCAAGTTTGTGGACCATGGGGCGGTTTTTATTTCCAGCAAATCGGAAAACGGCAGGGACCTCAAGGCCCTTGAGCTTCCCGGACTGTGGAACGGCGCCATGGCCTTCTGGAATACGGTCTTTGTGGAGGTCCCGGCCATCACCTTCAATCCGGTCAAGGAAGTGACGGACCTGCTGGGCCCGCGTCATCAGCCGGCGTCATAAAAGGGTTGAACCGCTCATGCCATCCATAACGAATTCGGAGACACTATGGCCATTCTGATTATCGACGATGTTCCGGTAACCCGCAAGATCCTCGAGTCCTTCCTGAAAGACGGGGGCTACACGGACGTTATCCAGGCGGAATCCGCTGAACACGCATTTAAAATTCTCGGTCTCTATGCGGACAAAGATGATGAGCAGCCGGCGATTGATCTGGTGCTCATGGACATTGTTCTCCAGGGGATCGACGGCATCGAAGCCTGCCGGCTGATCAAGAACACCGAACGGAGCTCCCATATTCCCATCGTGATACTCACGGCCTATTCCTCTTCCGAACATATTGAAACGGCTTTTAAAGCCGGGGCCATTGATTTCCTGTCCAAGCCCGTGAACAAGCTCGAACTCCATGCCCGGGTCCGTTCCATTCTGCATTTCAAATCCGAAGTGGACCGTCTTCGGGACCGGGAAAAACGCCTGGTGGAAACCACGACGAAGCTGGAACGGGCCAATGTTCTGCTGGAACGGCTGTCCAATTCCGACGGTCTGACCGGCATCCCCAACCGGCGTTATTTTGATTACATGTTTAAAAAACTGCTGGCGTCCGCCACCCGCCTGGCCGTTCCCATCTCCTTGCTGATGATGGATATCGATAATTTCAAACTTTATAACGACACTTACGGCCACCTGGCCGGCGATGACTGCTTAAAACTGATTTCCGGCGCCATCCACGACACCATCAAGCGGGAAAGCGATTTTATCGCAAGGTATGGCGGAGAGGAATTCGCCATTGTCCTGTTCGGCGTTGACAGTGAAACATCGGAAAAACTGGCGGGGAACATCCGGGAATACGTATTCGGCCTCAAAATACCGCATTCCGCCTCAACCGTCAGTGAGTGAGTCACCGTCAGCATCGGCGTGGTATGCTGCATTCCCGAGCCATCGGTCACTCCGGGCAACATGATCACCTGGGCGGACAAGGCCCTATACGCGGCAAAAAGCCACGGCAAAAACCAGGTGGTTCAGTACGAATATCCGGGCATATGACAGGTTGTTGAAAAACGTTATGAGCGCAGGCCAACGCTGAAACCAGACAGATTTAAGATTGGCGATGTCCGTTTGTGATTCCCAGATAGTCGGATCCGTCATCCGGCCCGATGACAACCTCGATAAAGATCAGGGGGCCCTGACGGAAATTTTCCAGCTGGATGGGTTTTCCCGGTTCGAGGCGAAGGCTTTGCGGATGCGTCCAATCCATTACTTTTCCGCCGATTTCCAGCCGGGCCGCGCCATCCAGCAATATCCAGGTCACCGCGTCCGCCCCATGGCCGTCCGAACAGACCAAAGCCCCAGGCAAAACCGTCACCCGGCGCACCTGAAAATTTTTCCCCCGGTCCAGGGTTTCCACATCGCCCCAGGAGAGGATCACCTTTGTATGGATGCGGGTTTCTTTCCGATTCCCCGCTTTTAATGCATCCACATTTTTTTTAACCCCCTGGGCTCCGGACAGAGAAGACACCAGGAGCGCATCCGGTGTTTCCACGACCGCCAGATCCCTCACGCCCAGCAGGGTCACCAGCCGGCTCCGGGCGGTGACCAGCGTGTTTTGAACATCCACACAGAGGACATCCCCGGAAATCACGTTTCCGTCCGCATCTTTTTGCCCCACATTCCACAAGGCCTCCCAGGACCCCAGATCATCCCATCCGGCGTCCAAGGGAATCATGACGCCGCGATCGGTTTTTTCCATGACCGCATAGTCGATGGAATCTGCGGGACAGGTTTTAAACGCCGCAGCATCCAGATGAAAAAATTCCTGATCCGCCTGGCCGTTTTCAATTGCTTTTTCACAGGCCCGGACAATATCCGGCACAAACCGCCGGAGCGCTTCCAGGACATGGCCGGCTGAAAACATGAACATGCCGCTGTTCCAGCAGTAAATACCGCTGTCCACATAGCGCCGGGCCGTCTCAAGATTTGGTTTTTCGACAAATTCATCAATCACATAGGCCGAGTCAAGGTCGCCGGAGGATTTTTGCAGCAGGGGATTTGCGGATTTCCCCTGGCGGATGTAACCATAGCCGGTTTCCGGACGGTCCGGCACAATCCCGAAAGTGACGAGAAATCCCTCCCGGGCAAATTGCCGGCCGATTTTTAAGGCATGATGGAATTTTTGAACATCACGGATCAGGTGGTCCGCCGGCAGCACCAGCAGCACGGCGTCCGGATCGGTTTTCTCCGCTCGTAACGCGGCCACCGCCACGGCCGGGGCCGTGTTTCTGCCAAACGGCTCCAGAAAAATACCCGCAGGCGTGATCCCCGCGGCCGCCATCTGCTGGCGGATGAGAAAACGATGGGCTGCGTTCCCGATGATCATGGGCGCTCCCAGCCGGTCAACCCCCGAAAGGCGCAAAACTGTGTTCTGAAGCATGGTGCCATCGCCGGTCAGAT